>JBKPTT010000272.1:0-20897 GCA_046735635.1 Acidobacteriota bacterium
ATTAGACACCGCGGAGGCGCTGGGTGTTCAGACGTATTGTGGAACACATTGGATGGCGGATCTGCGATCTGCGCGGAATTAGTGGCAAAGACCAAGCTGGAGCAGGCGGGCGCTTTGTTTCTGTAGGATTCCCTAATGAAATTCAACTTTTTGATCGAGTGCTATGACAGTGAACGGCTGTAGGTTCTCGGCGTCTGGAGCGAGTTCCGAGACGACGATCTCGGCATCAGGCCAAAACACGACGACTCTCGCGGACGGAGCATCCTGGAGCACATGGTCCATCAGTGCGTCAGCGAAGACACGTGGTTTCGCAACATGCTGGACGTAGACGTCAACGCCCCGCCGCTGCCGGCCCGCGAGAGTCGATTGGAATTCATCAAACGATACGCCGAGGACAGCGCCCGCCGGGTCGAACGGCTCCGGCACACCACCGAACCGTGGTGGGAGGAACAGGCCGCGTTTTTCGACGTTCGTCGTTCGAGGGCGTGGGTGATGACGCGACGACTGACTCACACATCGCATCACCGAGGCCAGCAGATGGCGATGCTCCGCATGCTGGGCCGGGATCTTCACAGCACGTACGGGCCGACCGCAGATACCGGTGGGCTGATGCAGAATCACGCGCCGACGATTTACGCGTACGAAAGCCTCGACGCGCTCGTCGACGGCGAGAGCCGCGGCGGCGCGAAGTCGGCACTGCCGGAGCGAGTGCGGCTGGGCGGGGTGGCGGTGACCGAGCGCCCTTCGCGGTGACTCCAGAGCGTCAAGGCGGGGGCGGGGGGCGGCGGGGTCTAAAGACCCCGCCCTACCCTGATCGCCTGCGCCACTCTTCGCGCGTCTGGCCCCACAGGTCCACACGGGCATCCTCGAAGGGGGGCGGCAGCTTTCCGGGGCCGAGGTTCCTCGAACCGAGCTTCTCCGCAACGCGCTGTGACGCGACATTCTCCGGAGCAATCGAGTGCACGACGTCGGTCCATCCGAGCGCGTCGAAGGCCCAGTTCGTTGCGGCAACTGCCGCTTCCCCCGCGTACCCTCTGCCCCAGCGGTCTCGGACAATGGCCCAGCCAATCTCCGTGCCCGGCCAGCCCTCCGGCCGCCACGGGCCGACTCGGCCAACCCACCGCCCTGTCTCCCGTTCGATGACCGAGAACATTGCGAATCCGTGAAGGTGCCACGCGCCCACGAGCGTCATCAGCTGACGCCAGCAGATGGCCCGCGGCGCCACGCCGCCGATGAAACGTGCAGCAATCTCGTCCGCCATCATCTCGCTCCACGCGTCGAGATCCTCCAGTCGCGGCAGTCGGAGAATCAGGCGCGGTGTGTCGAGACGCAGGTGTTCGAGTGATGACATGGTCGAGGCGAACGCTGTGATACTACGCTGATCCGCCGGATGACGCTCGTTTGATCCTGCTCATATGTTCCATCAGTCGATGTGCTGTATTCTGCCGTGGTGACGCACCGCGTACCGCGCCTCGCAAAGCCCAAGCGCAGCTCGAAACCCAGCGTGCTGCTCGTCGACGACCATCGGGGAGTTCTCGAGAGCGTCTCTTCTCTGCTGTCGGGAGAATTTCACGTAGCGGGTCTTGCGACCGGCGGCAGGCAGGCACTCGACATGGCGCGCGCGGTCGACCCGGACGTCATCGTGCTCGACGTCAACATGCCGGATCTCGACGGATTCCAGACGATTCGTGCGCTCGACGAGGCCGGGTCGCGGGCGCCGGTTGTGTTTCTGAGCATGGTGGACGCCGACGACCATGTCGGCGAAGCGTTCCGGAGCGGCGGGCGTGGATATGTCGTGAAATCACGAATCGCGCACGATCTTCCCAGCGCCCTCGATCATGCGCTCGACGGGCGGATGTTCACGCCGTCGCTGGGGTCTTTGCTCCACCTCGACCACGCGCGCGGTCACGCGATGCAGCTCCACGGCGACGCGGCGTCCTTTCTCGACAGCCTGGCGGCGTTCTTCGACCTCGCGCTTCGCCGTGGCGATGCGACATGTGTCATTGCCACCGAGCATGTTCGTGAGGCGCTCGCGGCCCGCCTGGGGGCGCACGAGCGCCTGCTCGTGATCGACGCGGCCGACGCGTTGAAACGATTCATGCGGAACGGGATGCCGGACTCGGATTGCCTGGCGGAGATCGCCGTGGAGCTCGACCGCTATCGTCTCGCGTCCGCCGGATCGGCAGCCCGCCTGACGATATTCGGGAACATGGTGATGCTGCTGCACGCCGAGGGAAACACGGACGGCCTGGTCGCGCTCGAGCATCTCTGGAGCATGGTGACTCGAGGCCTGCCGTTCCTCACTATCTGCGGGTACGCCACGCCGTGTCTCCACGACGCCGTACCGGTGTATTCGCGCGCCTGCGCGGAACACGGCATCGTGAGCCACACCGCCGACCTCAACGTGTACTGAGGATCAGACCTCCGCGCCCGGCGGACTGGCGTTCAGTGGCACGACCGCGCGCACGGCGGTGCCGGCCGGGGAACGCGCCTCGATCGTGAGCTGGCCATCGACGAGCTTCAGCCGTTCTTTCATGCTGACGAGCCCCAGCCCGCGATTCTTCAGCGCCTTGCCCCTGTCGAAGCCCTTTCCCGCGTCCAGCACCGCGAGCGTGAGTGTCGTCGCGTCGTTGCGCAAAGATACGGTAATCTGCCGCGAGCCGCTGTGCTTGATCGCGTTTTGCAGCGCCTCCTGCAGCACGCGATACAGGCAGATCGAGACATCCTCCGGAAGACCTGCAAGGATGCCCTCGGATTGAAATTCGATCTCCACGCCGGATCGGTCCGACAGCTCACGACAGACGCCGCGTGCCGCCGACTCGAGTCCCACGGTCTGCAGCCTCGACGAGTGGAGACGGTGTGAGAGATTCTGCACGTCGCTCGTGAGGGTCGAAGCCGTGGCGATCGCCTCGGCGAGCTGGCGTTCGAGGTGAGGATCTACGCTCCCCAGCCGCTGCCGAACGATCTCCAGGCTGAGCAGTAGGAGCGCGAGCCGCTGATTGATGTCATCGTGAAGCTCGCGCGCGACCCGCGCGCGTTCCTGCTCCTGCGCTTCAATCAGTCGTTGACTCAGCGAGGAGAGCAGGTCTTCAGCTTCCTTCCGTTCCGTGACGTCGATAGCCGACCCGATATACCCGGCAAACGCACCGTCGACGTCGTACCGCGGCACGCCGTGTGCGAAGGCCCAACGGAACTCACCCCCACGGCAGCGCAGGCGATACTCGACGCTGAATGGTGCGTGCTGCGCCGACGCGCTCGTGTACACCTCGCGGCACCCCTCGCGGTCGGCCGAGTGAATCGTGTCGGCCCAGCCCGCACCCAGCGCGGCATCCAGAGGCAGACCCGTCATCGCCGTCCACGACTCGTTGACGTAGGTCGTGCGATTGTCGGCGTCCGACATCCAGATGATCACTGGAGCGGTGCTCGCAATCAGCCGGAACCGCTCCTCGCTCTCCCGCACCTGCGCCTGGACCGCAATCCGCGCCTGCATTGCCTGATGCCGCTTCAGCGCGTTCCAGAAGATATCGCCGATGGCGCGCAGCCGGTTCACCATTTCCGGCGGCCACGTTTCCTGCCGTTCCACGGTTGCGAAGGTGATCGCGCCGGCAATCTCGCCGCCGACTCTCAATGGAATCGACGCCGCGGAAACGACACCTCGCTCGATGAGGTATCGTTTCTCGCGCGAGGCCTCGCTGGGGAGATCGTCCACTCGCGCCGCGAGAGTGACCTGCCCGCGCATGACCTGGCCCAACCACCAGGGCTGCGTCTCCGCCGTAATCCGCGGAGATGGGCCCGCCACTCCACCAGCACTCCACGAGTACGCGACCGTCATCGCGTTCCGATCAGCAGAGAGCTCGAGCAGCGTGACGCGATCCAACCCGAGGAAGGCGCCGACCCTCCCGAGGCCCGGCACCATGTTCTCGTCCACGCGCTCTTCAGGAAGTCCTATGAGGGTCCGGGAGAGGTCGAAGAAGAAGGTCTCGAACGCAATCTGCCGCCGCAGGGATTCCTGCGAATGCGTCCGCTGCGTGATGTCGCGGATGACGACCGTGAATAACCGTCCGCCGTTGGCCGTGTGCGGCGCTACGGAGGCTTCGCACGGAAACTCGCCGCCGTCCGGTCTCAGGCCGGCGAATGTCAAAAGGCCGCCGCGAGTCGGACCGTCGATCGCGGCTTCGACGTCCGCGGCAAGTCTCCCGCGAGAGCGATCCGCAACGAAGCGCTCCAGCTCGACGCCGACGGCTTGCCGCTGCGGCACGCCGAACATCCGCTCTGCAGCGGGGTTGAACACCAGGACCCGCAGACGATCGTCGAGCACGACGATCGCATCCATCGCGGACAGCACAACGCCGTCAACGGGCACCAGCGTTTCGAGAATCGGTTGCTTCATCCTCTGCCGCCCTCGACCACTCTGGATCGGTTTATTGACGCGCGCTGCAGAAACCCAGGGGAAAAGCCAGCATGGTTCGCGGTTCCGGCCCTGTCAAGAAGATAAGGTGGCGTCATACTTCCGTCACACACTCGTCGCACCGTTGTCACGCGTGCGACCTGGATGCCGTCGAGGTGCGGCATCGCGACATCCATGAGGATGACATCCGGCTTCAGCGTATGCGTCCGGTCCGGGCCGTGAGGAGCCACTCGCGCACGCCGTCGTTGAGTCTGCCGTCGGCCTGCACATCATCGATGGTAATCGTCTCACCGACCTCATGCCCGTATCGGCGTGGGTCGTGCTGCGCCTCGGCGAGGACGCGGACGCTACGCCGCAGACGATCGCGCGCGAGCACAACATCCCCGCGGCGTGTACCGAACAGGGATTGCAGAGCTCAAACAGCGAGGCTATATCACCGTTTCGTCCAACGCGCCGCTGCGGGTCGCGCTCATGGCTGAGGGGTGTGAGGCTTTCGACCGATTGGCCAGCGCCCGTCGCGAACGTCTGCAGGCACTCTACGCGGACTGGCCCGAGGAGCAGCGGCAGCAGCTCGCGGTGCTGCTGCAGCGGCTCGCCCGCGAGTTGGTGCCTCCGCGCGCCGCATGACGCTCGCATCGCCGGGACATCGGACGGCGTGCGACCGCTAGAAGACCTTCGAAACGACGATGCCAACGCGGTCGGGCCCCAGGATCGGACGCGCAACAAGCGCCGGCTGCCAACGCCTGTAGACCGTGCGCTTTCGCCACATGACCGCATCGAGGCCGGCGCCGACCGCCGCGCCCACGCCCGTCATGAACAACAGCGGACCAGCCACTGAGGTGCCTTCATTCACACCGATCATCGCGAGTGGCACGCCGAGCCCAAGTCCGACGCCCGCGCCGATGACCGTCCCGAGGACAATCCCGTTCTGCTTCCGTTGAACCTGCCAGATGCGATCAATGGAGATATTCTCTTCTGCCACGTCAGACGTCAGTCTGAGCACGCCGCTGCCGACGCCGAGTACCCTGCCCGTTCGAACGTCGGTTGTGTCGATCTGCACCCAAACACGATCGCCAGGCCGCAGGAGCTGGCCGAGCCCCGTTGCCCGGTCCTGCACTTGAGCGGCAGCCGCCGGTGAGTATCCAATCGTACAAATCGCCGCGATTGCCGATGCTCCGATCCAGCGCATATCTCCTCCCTTGGAGAAGGCGCAAAACACGGCAATCCAGGCGCAGCAATGGGCAGACCGTGTCAGACCATCGCTCGAACGGGGCGCTTCACACGGAGAAACGCGCCGTGACGACGAACGCTGCGTAGACGAGAGTGAGACCGAGGTATTCGGTCAGCTCGAACGGTCCGATTGCATTCACGATCCAGTCGTATCGCATCGCGGACACCAGCGTGAGCGTGTTGCCGACGAGCAGCGCCCACCAGGCCCAAGGTTCGCCGCGCCGGAACGCGGTGACACCAGAAGCGTGCGCTGCTCGGTCGGCGACATGACTAGTCGAGTCCTTTCACGAAGGAGAACCACTTGAACTGCTTCTCCATGTGAGCCGCCTTTACGAGATCGATGAGTTGCGGGGTAGGGTCGCCGTAGACGGTCATGAAGTGGTTGTCCGCATACTTGTCGAACAACTTCGCGCGGGCTTCAAAGATATTCGAGTTGTGCTCGATCAGCCCTTCGGGACCTGTGTACGCCTCCCGAACTTCGCACTCGGTGCCATCGGTACTGAGGAACCAGTCATACCGCAGCGTGTGCCTGTCCTTCTCCTTGGTGATGCGGATACACTCAGCCGCTTGTTTTTTGAACCCCTCCAACTGGCCGGGCCGAACCGTCATGTGTGCGCTGATCTCAAAAGCTGCCATCGGTCCTCCTAGAGGTAGTGATTCGCCAATAGTTGGACTGCCGGGTTTACGCCAGCCACCGGAATTTCGTCGCCGTGATTTGCCGAAAAATCGTCAGTCGCCGCCGGAACTCACGGCATTTCGGTGAAGACGGCCAGACAGGACGCCGCGCGTCGCATATGCTGTGCCGGAGCGCTGACTCGAACGGCCATCACGAATTCGTACCTTCATCACGCGACCATTCGCCACTCCCTCGACCGCGGTCACGCCCCTCGCATGCGCCTCTTTGCGGGATGTTTCACGTCGACGCGCCGCGATGACGGCGGCGTTGCGGCGGCTCGAGGAAGACCGGCCACATCTGGGAACTTCCGGATTCCTGGAGTCGCTTCTGATCGCGCGGCGACTCGTCGCGGAGGAGTCACGTCAGGTTTGGTCTACCATGTGGCGGTGCACCTCACGACGTCGCACTTCGTCGAGTAGCCGTGCGGACTCCGGCAGAATCGCTGCGGCTCGAAGAAGACCGGCAGCGCGAACACAACTGGAAGCGTTGGGGACCATACCTCGCCGAACGTCAGTGGGGAACGGTCCGCGAAGACTACTCCCCGGACGGCAACGCCTGGGAATACTTCCCCCACGATCACGCGCGCAGCCGCGCATACCGGTGGGGCGAAGATGGACTGCTCGGCTGGTGCGATCGTCAGTGTCGTCTCTGTTTCGCGCTGGCGTTGTGGAATGGCAAGGATCCGATCCTGAAGGAGCGGTTGTTCGGACTGACCAACAAGGAAGGCAACCACGGCGAGGACGTCAAGGAATCCTACTTCTACCTCGACGGAACTCCCACGCACTCGTACCACAAAGCGCTCTATAAATATCCTCAGCGTGCGTTCCCCTATGCGCAGCTCACGGGCGAGAACCAGCGCCGCTCACGTGCGGACCGTGAATTCGAGCTCCTCGACACGGGCATCTTCGACGACGACCGATACTTCGACGTGTTCGTCGAGTACGCCAAGGCGGGTCCGAACGACACGCTCATCCGGATCACGGTCCGCAACCGCGGCCCGGAATCCGCTCCTCTTCATCTTCTTCCAACGCTCTGGTTCCGCAATTCATGGTCGTGGGGCGGCCGCGGCGAGGACGTCGTCCAGACACCGTCCATCGTCGGCGTCGATGACCACACGATCGAGGCCGATCACCCGACGTTGGGGCGCATGCGGCTCGTCGCCGATGCGAGACTCGAGCCGGCCGCCCCTGCTCTGCTGTTCACCAATAACGAGACGAATCGCCGTCGCTTGTTCGATCTCCCCGATGCGAACACGCACGTCAAGGACGCGTTCCACGAATTCGTCGTGAGCGGCAGGGCTGACGCGGTGAGCCCGGAGGCCCGCGGCACGAAAGCCGCCTTTTACTACGTATGCGATGTGCCGGCGCACGCCGAGTGCGCGATCCGAATGCGGCTGTTCTCGACAGGCGAAGCACCGGCGGATCCATTTGGTGATTTCGACAGGCTCGTCGAGACGCGCATCCGCGAGGCCGATGAGTTCTATGCGGCGCGGCTGCCACGCCGTGACCGCGACACGACCCGCGTCACGCGCCAGGCCTTCGCCGGTCTGCTCTGGTCCAAGCAGTTTTACGAATACATCGTGTCCACCTGGCTGGACGGAGATCCAGGCCAGCCGCCGCCGGCGCCGGAGCGCAAGAACGGCCGCAACGCCCGCTGGAGACATGTCCACTGCCGCGACGTCTTGTCAATGCCCGACAAGTGGGAGTTCCCATGGTTTGCAGCGTGGGATCACGCATTTCAGCTCGTGACACTCGCGGAAGTGGATCCGGATCTGGCCAAATCCCAGGCCATCCTGTTTCTGCGCGAATGGTACATGCATCCCAACGGGCAGCTCGCCGCCTACGAGTTCGACTTCGACGACGTGAATCCGCCTGTGCACGCATGGGCGTGCTGGCGCATCTACAAGATGACAGGACGGCGTGGTCATCGCGACTGGCAGTTCCTCGAACGCACGCTTCAGAAGCTGCTGCTGAACTTCAACTGGTGGGTGAACCGCGAGGATCGCGAAGGCAGAAACCTGTTCGGCGGAGGCTTCCTCGGCCTCGACAACGTCGGCCCATTCGATCGATCGATGCAGCTGCGCACGGGGATGACCTACGCGCAGGCAGATGGAACGGCCTGGATGGCGTTTTACTGTCTGACGATGCTGGCTATGGCACTGGAGCTCGCGATCCACAATCCGGCGTACGAAGACATCGCCTCGAAATTCTTCGAGCACTTCGTGGCGATCGCCGATGCCATCAACCACTTTGGCGGCAATGGGCTGTGGGACGAAGAGGACGGTTTCTATTACGACGCGATACAAGTCGACCATCGAATCGAACCCGTGCGGGCGCGATCAATGGTGGGCCTCGTGACGTTGTTTGCCGTAGAGGTGCTGGACGATTTGCTAATCGATCGGCTGCCAGGCTTCAAGAAGCGGATGAACTGGTTTCTCGAGTACCGCTCGGACCTCGGACGCCAGATTGCGTACGCGGTCTGCGGACAGCATGGCGCCGCAGGACGGCGCCTGCTCGCCATCCCGTCGCGGGCGCGCCTCGAGCGAATGCTGCAGTACGTATTCGACGAGCGCGAGTTCCTGTCGCCGTACGGGATCCGTTCGATGTCGGCGCGCCATCGCGACCAGCCCGCGCTGCTGCACACCGAGGCGGGAGAGTTCCGGGCCGAGTACGTGCCTGGCGAGTCCGACAGCGCTCTCTTCGGCGGCAACTCGAACTGGCGAGGGCCGGTGTGGCTGCCGGTCAATTACCTGATCGTGGAAGCGCTGGAGCGATACCACCACTTTTACGGCGACAGCTTCACGCTTGAAGTGCCGGTGGGTTCGGGGCAGCGCATGAACCTGCGCCATGCGGCGCGCGAGGTGTCACGCCGCCTGCTGCGGCTGTTCCTCGCCGACGCGAGCGGCCGGCGGCCATGTCATGGCGGCGAGGCGCGATTCGCCAGCGATCCGCACTGGCGCGACCTGATTCTTTTTTACGAGTACTTTCACGGCGACACCGGCCGCGGCTGCGGCGCAAGCCATCAAACCGGATGGACTGCGCTCGTGTCGCGGCTGGTCCGCAAGTTCGAAACTGTCGATGCGATGGATTGACGATCAGAAATACAAACCGATTCCGGCGGTCGGCCCGTGCAATGTCATCTTGAGCGTGAGATCGCGCATTGCTACCGAGTCCGACAGCTTCAAGTACAGCAGGTTGTAGCCTGCGGTGAAACCGAAGTGAGGGATCGGCTTCCAGTCCACGCTGACCGATGCCCCGAGATCGACGTCGGCACCGGCGCCGAATCCGCCGCCGTCGAACGAGGCGTGCCACTCCACCTTGCGGCGCTCACGATGCCAGCCTATGCCGACGATCGGATCCCAAACGCCGGGTTTGCGTGAAAGATTCGGGACGTCACCGATGGTGATGTCGTAATCGACCGCGACGCGCCGGACGCCTCCGGTGATAAAGAGGTCCGGCGCGACCCTCCGGCCCAATTTGGCCGATCCGTAGATGAGGTCCACGTCCACGACGAGGTGAGGGCGCTCGGGCCGGTCGCCACCGAAGCCGGCCCAGAGACCGTACCCTTCGATTCGCCAGCGGCCATTGGACGCTGCAACACCGCCGAAGAAGGCACCATCTAACCGGCTGTCGAGGATCTGACCGGATTCCCCTTCACTTCCCCCGCCGCCCCCGCCACCTTCGGCCGGCGGGACGTTTGTGTCGATCGCAATGTCGATCGGAACCCACGCGAGGACGGGATAGACAGTCACGTGCCAGCCGTCGTCAGCATTGGATCCGCCCGCAGCCTGCTGCGCGCGTGCGGGCTGAGCCACGTTCGTGATGCACAAAGCAACCAGGACAATTCGAATCACCCGCATCAGCGCCTCCGCGAGCGTCTCGGCTCCGGCATTCCGGAGCACGGCCCCGCCGAATCAACGCGATTGACGCGGTGATCCGGGTTCCAGCATTCCAGGCCGTCGAACCGAGCAAACTGCGCGCCACGAGCGCGGATGCCGGCGCGTCAGAATTCGTACCGGACGCCGATCCTGACCTGCCGGGGCGTGGTGAACTGCTGACCCGAGACGACGCCCGACACGCCAGCGGCCCCGAAGTCCGGGTTTGGCACTCTGGCGGCGAGCTCGAAAAGCTGTTGTAGTCGAGCACCGTCTGCGTGTTGAACACGTTGAACCCGTCGGCGATGAGCAGCAAACGGCCGCGGCTGATTTTCACGTTGTACGACGCGCCGGCAACCCTCGGATGTTCGAAGGCGGGCCGGTTCAGCGGACGACGACGGTTCCCACCATGTCGGGATGGATGGAGCAGTGATAACGGAACGTGCCCGCGTCGGTGAACGTCATCGAAAACTGCGCTCGCGGCCGCAGCACGCCGGAGTTCCATCCGGATCCATCTGACGTCGACGTGTGATCGATGGAATCAGTATTGGTCCACGTCACCGTCGTGCCCACCGCGATGTCGAGCTCGCCGGGATTGAACGCTCTGTTTCCCAGCGTGGATGCGTTGACTGGAATCGTGATCGGCGTGGACCCGGCCGGCGCGGGTGTGGGCGTCGGATCGGTGATCGGTGATGGAGACGAGTACCCGCCACACGCCGTCGCCAGCAGCAGCGCCGCAAGTACGAAACTCGAACGTAACGACAACATAAAACCTCCCGATAGATAGCTGACATCGACTGTCGGGCGCTCGTTGTGGCGTGCGGCCCGCGGTCATCTGAATAGGACCTGCGACGCCGAACTCTTTCGAGGAAGAGCAAAACGTGCGCGAGATCAACACGCCGTCGATCGGTCGTCATCTCTTTCGAAATGACGATCCGTGTTTACGGGGAGCGTAAAGACCACGCCGGAATTTCCTGCCGCCTGGCGCGGTTATTACTCCTGTCGGGCGTCGTGTGTCCGCTTCCAGGATTCGACGTCGTAGACGAGTTGGTACTTTCGACTTCGATCGGGACGTCACGTGTCTTGCATGGCAGCCAACGTCACTCACGTTCGAGTGCTCAGCAAACACCGAAGAAGCGCCCATGAGTGTCCTTACGCTTGATCGCCGTGACTCCGGGACATCGGAAACTTCGTTTACGCGGTTGTTACGTTGGCTCGACGACGGCACCAACTCGCACGGCGAGCGCTATCTCGAGATTCGCCGCCGGCTCGTCGCGTACTTCGATCGTCGAAACAGGCCGACTCCCGACGCGCTGGCCGATGAGACATTGGACCGCGTGAGCCGAACTCTCGAGGAGTCCGGCCGCATCCACGTCACGCCACCCGCCCGCTACTGTTACGTCGTCGCACGGTACGTGCTCCTCGAGGACATCCGGAGGCGACAGCGCGAGGTGCCGTTCGACGAAAGCCGCCCTGTGTCCCTTCAGGACCCGCGAGCCAACCGCGCCGCGGCAGACGAGAGCGGCGAGCAATTGCTCGAGTGTCTGAGGCACTGTCTCGACAGGCTCAAACCCGACGACCGCAAACTCATCGTGGAGTACTACCGGGAGAGCGCGCGGCAACGCATCGAGCGCCGGCGCGAACTTGCGCGTGAACTGGGCATTACGATGAACGCTCTCGCCATCCGGACCTGGCGCCTCAGAGCGACCCTCGAGGCATGCGTCGGCGCGTGCCGCGGGCGGCGATGAAAGATCTGCCTGCGAACGATCCTATCGAGGGGATGCCCATGGCGCCGACGCACCCGGTTTCCGACGAGCAGCTGACTCGATATCTGCTGGGTGCGTTGCCCGCGGAGGAAACCGAGCGGCTCGACGAACGTAGTATCGCGGATGATGAGCTCGCCGACCGGCTACGGCATCTCGAGGAGGATCTCGTCGATGCGTACGCCGCAGGAACGCTGAGCGGCGAGCGGCTGCAGCGCTTCGAATCGTTCTACCTCGCCTCGCCGCGCCGCCGGCGCAAAGCCGCGTTCGCAAAGGCTCTGCGGCAGTCGATCGATCCCGTCCGGCCGGCGAACGGCACGCCCCGCGCACTGCGATGGGCGGTGGCCGCAGCGGCGGTTCTGACGCTCGCCGTCAGCGTGCTCGTCGTACAGAACCTTTCACTGCGCCGCGAGTTGCGTGACGTCGAACGGCGGGCCGCAGGCGCCGGCGAGCGGGCAGCAAACGCCGCGCAGGAGCTGGACACTGAGCGAACGGCTGCCGCGGCCGCGAAACAGGCGCTCGCAGCCAGCCGTGCTCCCCAGCCGCTCGCCGCAATCGCACTTGTGCTGCTTCCACAAACCCGCGGCGTCGCGCCCATCCCGACGATCGCGATTCCATCAGACGCGGTCGCCCTGCCCGTGGACCTCGCCCTCGAACGCGCAGGAGGCGCGTCCTACACCGTGGCACTCAGGGATCCGGCGACAAACCTCGACGTCTGGCGCAGTCCGGCGTTGGCGCCGCGGCGCGTGCGTGAAAGTACTGTCGTCCCGGTCTCCGTGCCGGCAGGTTTGCTGAAGACGCAACACTACGCGCTCGATCTGTTCGAGCCCCGTGCTGGCGCCGAGCCGGAGTTCGTGAGCAGCTACGCGTTCGAGGTCGTGCGGCGGTAATGCGACGCGGCTTCCTTTTCGGCGTGGCCGTCATTCCTCCGCTGACGGGCATGTTGGCTGCGAACCCCGCCCGGCAGAGTTTCGAGATCGTCCTCACACCCGCGGCGCCCTTGCGCGGCCATCTCGCTCCGGGCGGCGAACATCGATATCAGTTGGCGTTGACGGCGGGCGAGTTCGTTGCAGTAACTGTCGAGCAGAAGGGCATCGACATCGGCGTGCTGGTTCGCGGCAACGACAACGTGCTGATCGACGAGTTTCAGGATGCGATCGGCCCGGCCGGCGACGAGCACGTGGAGATCGTCGCCGACAGTAATCGCCCGTACGTGTTATCGCTCGAGCCGGCCGACGGCGCTGTCACGGCAGGCGACTATGCGATTCGCGTCGAGGTCAGTCGAGCCGCGACCTGGGATGACCGGCGTCTTCAGCAATCGCGCGTCCTGCGTACCCGCGCGCGGCAGCTGGAGCGAACGGGCCGATACGCCGACGCGCAGCCGCTCCTCGAGCAATCGCTCGCGCTTGCCGAAGCCGTGCGGGGTTGCAACGACGCGTACGTCGGGCTCGTGGCATTCGATCTCGCCGGCACTGCGCTCGAGCGCCAGGACAATCAGCGATCGCGCGAGCTTTACGAACGCGCCGCGCGTATCCTCGAAGAAGCTCGTGGATCCACCGATCCATATGTGGCGATGTCACGCTCGCGTCTCGCGCTCCTCGACGAACGCGCCGGGGAACGCCAGAAGGCCGAAGCAGCCATTCGCGACGTGCTGCCAGTCCTGCAACGTTCGGTCGGAGCAGAGCATCCATGGTGTCTGCGCACGCTGGTGACGCTTGCCAACCTGCGTCAGAGCGCGGGCGACCTCGCCCAGGCCGAGCAGATCAATCGCGACGCGATCGCCGCGATCGAACGAACCGGCCAGACCGGAACGATCCTGCACGCGACGTTCCTGAACAATCTCGCGGACGTGTTTCGAAGCCGGGGCCGGAGCGCTGAAGCCGAATCCCTCTACGAACAATCGCGCGCCATCGGCGAGTTCGTCTCGGGCCGCGATAGTCTCTTTGTCGCAACGGCACTCCAGAACCTCGGCATCATGGCGCGCGAGCGGAAGGATTACCCCGCCGCGCTCGCATTCTACGATCGCGCGTTTTCGATCCGCCAGCAGCTCCTCGGCGCGGATCATCCGAGCCTGGCTGGCATCCTGACGAACATTGCCAACGTTTATCGGGCGACCCGGAATTATGCAAAGGCGCTCGACACGCAGTTTCGCGCGCTGCACCTGTGGGAAAAGGCGGTGGGGCCATACGGCCGCGAGACCCTTCTCATCGTCGGCAACATCGCCCGCACGTATGCCGCGGCCGGTGACATCGACAATGCGCTCGCGTTTCAACGGCAGACCGATGGCATTCTCGAGACGGAGCTCGAGTTGTATGTCGCGACCGGATCGGAGAGACAGAAGCTCGCATTCGTTCGAAACGAGTCCGAGCGTACCGATCGAACGATTTCGCTGCATTTGCGGCAGGCGTCGGGCCGCGCAGACGCCGCGTCGCTTGCCGCACTCGTCATCCTGCAGCGCAAGGGCCGCGTGCAGGACGCGATGACCAATCTCTTCGGCTCGGTCCGTCAGCGCCTGGTGGATCCACAGGATCACGCGGTCATGGACGAGCTCAAGGACGTTCAGGCGCACCTCGCCCACATCGCGTTTGCCAGCGCCGGTGCGACCGCCGACGACGTTCGAGCGTCGATCGCCCAACTCGAGGCTCGGAAGGAGGAACTCGAAGCTGCGCTCGGCCAGCGCAGCGCCGAGTTTCGCGCCGAGTTGAATCCGGTAACGGTTGACGCGGTGCAGGCCGCGATGCCAGCCGACGCGGCGCTGCTGGAGTTCGCCATCTATCGCCCGTTCGATCCGGTGGCGGAGCGTAACGACGAGGCGTACGGGGCGCCGCATTATGCCGCGTACGTGATCACCAAACGCGGCCCGCCGATTGGCGTCGACCTCGGCGCAGTTTCCACGATCGATCCGCTCGTCGGCCGCCTGCGTGAGGCGCTGCGCAACCCGGCCGATTCCACCGTCGCACGTCACGCGCGTGCTCTCGACGAACACATCATGGAGCCGCTGCGTGCTTCGGTCGACCACGTGACGCGACTGCTGATTTGCCCCGACGGCGGTTTGAATCTCGTGCCGTTCGAAACACTGGTGGACAGCGACGGCAAGTACCTGATCGAGAAATACGCCACGACGTACCTCACCAGCGGACGGGACCTGCTCCGAATGCAGATACCGCACGGGCCGGCGGGAAAGCCGGTCATCGTGGCCGATCCGCTGTTCGGCGAACCTGCGGCCGCTCGGAGCTACGACACAAGAATCGCCGGCAGAAAGGGTCTACGATCGGTCACGACCGGAACCGCAGTGTCGAACCTGTATTTCGCGCCGCTGTCGGGCACCGCCGCGGAGGCTCGCGCGATCAAGTCGTTTTTCCCCGAAGCGACGCTGCTGACGGGCCGTCAAGCCTCCAAGGCCACGATCGAGCGGCTCATTGCGCCGGACATCCTGCACATCGCGTCGCACGGATTCTTTCTCGACGACGCGGCGAACGGCGCGGCCGGCGTAGCGATCACCGAGAACCCGCTGCTGCGATCGGGGATCGCACTGGCGGGAGCGAACCTGCCTGGCGACGTTCACGGCAACGGCATCCTCACCGCGCTCGAAGCTGCGGGCCTCGATCTCTGGGGCACCAGGCTGGTCACGTTGTCGGCATGCGACACCGGCATCGGCGAAGTCGGCAACGGCGAAGGCGTATACGGTCTGCGGCGTGCGTTCATGCTCGCCGGATCCGAAACGCTCGTCATGAGCCTCTGGCCGGTCACCGACTCGGTCGCGCGCGACACGATGATCGCGTACTACGCGCGGCTGCGCGCCGGTTTCGGACGAGGCGACGCGCTCCGCGAAGCAAAGCTTGCCATTCTCCGGTACACGTCTCTCCACCACCCGTACTACTGGGCGGGATTCATCCAGTCCGGTGACTGGACTCGCCTGCGTCTGACTCACTGAAAGATTTCGCCATCGCCGTCCTACGTCGTCAGGAGGGGTCGATGGCATTGCACCTCGTTCTTCTGGCGGCGCTCGCGGCAGCGATGATCAGAGCCGCGATGCTCCAGGGCCGCGTGGGCAGGCTCGAGCAGCAGGCGGTCACGGATCCGCTGACCGGCGTATTCAATCGCCGCCAGATGCACGACACGCTGGCCACGGCGATCGAACGGCGGCAGCGCAGCGGTGAAAGGGCATCGCTGCTCCTCCTCGACGTGGATCGCTTCAAAGACATCAACGATGCATTCGGGCACGCCGCGGGAGATCGCGTGCTGACGATGCTCGTCGCGGTGGTCGGAGGGAGGATGCGCAGGGTGGATGCGTTGTTCCGGGCCGGCGGGGAGGAATTCGTCCTTCTGCTCACCGGCGCGAAGTTCGCCGACGCCCTCTCTGTCGCCGAAGAAGTGCGGCGCACGGTGCAGGACACCAGGTTCGTTCCGGGGCATCGCGTGTCCATCAGCGTAGGTGTCGTCGAGCTCGCGTACGAACAGTCGGTCGCGGACTGGCTTGCCGAAGCGGACGCGGCGCTCTTTCGCGCGAAGCGGGCGGGCCGCAACCGCGTCGCGGGCCGCCCGCTCAACTCCGCCCGAGTGCCGTCGAAGGAACACGAAGACAACGCGCTGGTCTTTTCCGGCGCGAATCGGATGAGGCGATCGGGATGACGTTCAAGCACGGCATTGCGGCGTTCCCACTCTTGCTAGCTCTCACGACGCCACTGCGCGGGGCGTCCACGTCGGCACACGAACCGTCCCGCTGGTGTCAGGCGTGCGTCGAATGCGCCGCGAGAACGATTGCGCCAAGAGTGCTGCGCCTCAGGATTTACAACCAGGCGCATGTGAACGATTCCGTCCTCGTCACGATCCTCGACGTCGCCAACCGTATCTGGTCGCCGTACGGCGTCAGCATCGAGACGGCCGAAAACCCCGACGCAGTCAGCGTCGTCCTGTCCGATCGCCTCATGCACGGGCAGGGCGGAGGGCCTCTTGCGGTGGGTGACACGGTGTTCATGAAAGGGCATGCCACGCCGTATATTCATCTGTGGTTGGGCGGCGCGAGGTTGATCGCCGAGAATGCCGAGTTGGACGGACCTCCGTACGTCGGCAAGCCCAAGGTCGAGCAGACGGCGATTCTCGCGCGGATGCTGGGCGTCGCGCTCGCACACGAAGTTGCCCATTACCTGCTCGACACAACCGCGCATTCGGCCGATGGGCTGTTGCGGAGCGTCATCAACCCCCGAGACATGGAGGATCCCAATCCGGCGCATCTGCGCCTCACGCACAAGGAGCAGAAACTCCTGCAGAGAAGTGCTGATTGTTGAGTGCTGATTGTCGATGGCCGGTCGCCGAAGTGCGACTGGTTGCCGCGATCGTGGTGCCCGGCGTCGCCGCGATGGCTTAGCGAGGTGTTCGGCGAGTCGGTGCCGCAGGCATCGCGCTCGGCAGCGCGTCACAGACTGCGCTAGTGGTCGCGCGGCACGCTCGGCTTGACGGTGTACATGATTTCCGCGCTCACCCTCTATCTGCTGTCCCGCTCGGCCACCGAGGTTGCTGCGTTGTTCGCGCCCTCGGGGCCAGTGTTCAGATCGATATAGACGACGTTGAGACGGTAGTACAGAGAATCGGAGAACGTGCCCGCTTCCACCATCGGCATCAGCGCAGCGGACGACGTGCTGACGACCCGCGTACGGCCCTTCCGCAAAACGAGCCAATCCTGCAGAGCACGCTGTTCGGACTCGCTCAAGGTCTCGACACCGAGGATGATGATTGTCCCCACCGGCTCCGAGCTTGGCGGCAGCCGAAGCGGACCGCCGATCCTCCGCATCATGAGCGGTTCGTCGAACGCCGGCCACAGCGCGCAGACGAACGTCGACACGGATTGCTCCGCGCCGACGAGGAGGAGATTGGCCTTGCAGGAGCGCGCAAGGTCTACGTTGGTATCGCCCGAGTTCGTTGCGCGCCGGTTTCGACGGTGTCGCATCGGCGGCGACAGCGTGGTCTGGATATTCCGCGAGCCTGCAGATCCAAGTGACGGTCCCATGGGAGCCTCCCTTGCGGAACGCCCCGAATCTAGCGCTGATCGGGAGGGCGGCGCTATGAGTAAGACCCCCAAGGGGGCATAGGGAGAATCCCTAATGGGTGTTCTAGGTGTGATCGAGCCAGCCCTGGAGAACCGCGTACTTCACGATGTCGATGCGGCCAGTGAGATCGAGCTTGCGCATCGCATTCGCCTTGTGCGCTTCGATCGTCTTGACGCTGAGTCCAAGCTGCGCGGCGATTTCCTTGTTGCTGTATCCGGAGGCAATCAGCCGCAGGACCTCCGCCTCCCGGTCGGTAAGACGGCCAGGTCCCCTGCTCGCGCCGCGTTCGTCGCCGACGAACTGAGCCGTCGCGCGCGCGGTCAGCGTGGAATCCAGATATTGCCCACCGGCGGCGGTCAGGCGAATCGCGTGCAGCAATTCGGTGGGGGCGCTGCGCTTGAGTACGTACCCGGAGGCGCCCGCACGCAGCAACTCCTGCAGATATGCCTCGTCGACGTGGCGGGTCAGCGTGATGATGATGGACTCGGGGCGCATCTTCTTCAGCGCCCGAGTTGCCGCGAGACCGTTCATCCCTGGCATCGAGATATCCATCACGATGACGTCCGGCTCCAGGTCGACGACCTGACGTATGGCTTCGTTGCCGTCGTTCGCCTCGCCGATGACGGTCATGTCGGGCTCGGCGTCGATCATGAGCCGCAGGCCATGCCGCACGGTTGCGTGATCGTCGGCGAGCAGGACTCGGACGGGCGGCTTCGATTCAGACATGATCCACGAGGTGGCTCGCGCGCGTCGGCGCGTCGAGGCGCAGAAGAACCGTCGTACCCTGGCCCGGCGCCGATTCGATTTCCAGGGTCGCGCCGATCAGCCCCGCCCGTTCCCGCATGCCGTTCAGGCCGAAGCCCCCCGAGCCGGGGCGGCGTCGTTCGTCGCCGATTTCGAACCCGATGCCGTCGTCTTCGACGATGAGCAGGACGCAGTCGGGCCGGCGTTCGAGGATCACTTCCACCCGTGCGGCGCGGGAGTACTTCGCGCTGTTGTTCAGCGCCTCCTGCGCGATCCGATACAGCGTGGTCTCGATTTCCGGGGCAAGGCGCTCATCCAGGAGCCCGGTCGTGTGGAACGTGGCCGGAATATTGACCCGACCGGACCAGTCCCGCACGTAGTTGTCCAACACCGCGCGAAGCCCGAGGTCGTCGAGCGCGGTCGGGCGCAGCTCCCAGACCAATTGATCGACCTCTCGATCCAGGCGGCGTGCAATGGCGTCGAGATCGTCAATCTGCGCCGCGAGATCCGGCCGGTCGGTGCACGCCTTTTTCAGCACGCCGATGCGAAGCGCCAATGCGGTCAGCTGCTCGCCGAACTCGTCGTGCATGTCGCGCGCGATGCGGCGGCGCTCGTCCTCCTGCGCGAACACGAGCCGCGTCAGCAGCTCGGTGCGTGTCCGCTCGGCCAGTCTTTTCTCGCGTTCGGTGAGGTCGAAGTGTGTACCGACGATGCGCACGACGGGCCCGCCCGGTTCGCGGCGGACCGGAAATCCGCGCGACAGCACGTGCACGTAGTGTCCCGCTTTGTGCCGCAGGCGGAACTCGGCCTCGTAGGTCGGCTGTCCGCTTGCGACGCTGGCGTTCGCGCGATCGGCGATCACCCGATCATCGGGGTGAACGAGGCGTTCCCAGGCGCTCACGTGCGGCTCGATCTCGTCGTCGGCGTAACCCAGCATCTGCTTCCATCGCGAGGAGTACACGACTGCATCGGTTTCCAGATTCCAGTCCCACACGCCCTCCTGCGCCCCGGCGAACGCCAGCGTGAGCCGCTCTTCGCTTTCGCGCAGCGCCGACTCGGTCCGTTTCCGGTCGGTGATGTCGAGGTGCGTGCCGACGATTCGCACCACGGGACCGGCGCCGTCGCGCCTGATCGCCAGACCGCGAGTGAGGACAGTGATGTAATGACCATCCTTGTGGCGTAAACGAAATTCCTCCTCGTACGACCGCTGGCCGCTCAGGACGGCTTCGTGAAGCGCGTCGGCACGCGGCTTGTCATCGGGGTGGAGCAACAACTCCCAGGCGTGAACGTTCGGCTCGATTTCGTCGTCGGCGTAGCCGAGCATCTGCTTCCAACGCGGCGAATAGACGACGGCGCCGGTCTGCAGATCCCAGTCCCATACGCCTTCGCGCGCTCCGGCGAATGCAAGCGTGAGCCGCTCCTCGCTGTCCCGCAGCGCAGCTTCGGCCGCCTTGCGTTCCGTAATGTCACGAACAATCAATCCAGCCGCGCGACTGCCGCAATTGTCGACGAGCACAGTGTTCAGCTCGACGTGGGTAAGAGAGCCGTCGACCCGCACGGCCTTGTCGTCCGCAGGCCTTACGCGCTCACCGCGCAGCACGCGATCCAGTCTTTCACGAATGACCGGGTGGGAGTCCGGGGGAAAAAGATCGAACGCAGCCCTGCCGAGGATCTGATCGGGTCGAGATGCGCCAAACAGGTCCACCGCCGCGGGATTGACGAATGCGATCTTCAGGTCCTGAACGATCAGGATCCCGTCGGGGGACCGGTTCACGAGGTCGCGGAATGGCTCGGTGCGATGGCCGCCGGAGGTTCCCATGATGCCCGTGACACTCTAAGGAGCGCTGCGTCAAATTTCAAGAGTCGGTCTGGTTGCGTCGGCCGCCGGGTGACAGCCGCGGAGCCGATGCTCCCGCCTGTGTTCCCGGGATCCCAGCTCGAGCTGTCCGCCGGAGCGCGGTTTGTCGTTATGTGAAGTGAGATGCCTATCACGACCGGACCCGCAGAACAGTCGCGCCGCCACCGGGCGCGCCCGATGGACCAACAGCAGCGATGGCCGGACGACGTGGCGCTCGATCGGCTTCGAGAGGCCGCGTCGGCGTTTGTGGGACTCGAGCCCGCTCGAGTGCCGGACGATCTTGCAACCAGTGTGGAG
>JBKPTT010000273.1:0-27218 GCA_046735635.1 Acidobacteriota bacterium
GACCTGCAGTACAACTGGGGGCCTTCGGACTACGACGTTCGGCACACGCTGTCGTCGAGCTGGGTGTACGAGGTCCCGTGGGCGCGCAACGCGCTGTATGGCGGATGGCAGGTGAACGGGATCCTGTACCTGCGCGGCGGCCTGCCCCTGACGATTGGTCAGACCCAGGGCGTCCAGTCCACAGGAACCGGGAACAGGCCGAACCAAATCTGCGATGCCAACCTGTCGCACCCGACGATTGACAAGTGGTTCGACACGGCCTGTTTCGCCCGGACGCCGGATATCACAGGCACCTACGGCGACGAAAAGCGTGGCGCCGTTCGTGGGCCCGGGTCGTTCAACATAGATGCGTCGCTTATCAAGAACACGAAGATCGGCAAGTTCTCGACCGAGTTCCGCATCGAGGCGTTCAACGTTCTGAATCACCCGCAGTTCGCGAACCCGAACACGACGTTCGACAATGCGGCCGGCGGCACCATTTCGGCGATGTTGTCGAGCCCCTCGTGCTCGCTCTGCGGGACGACGGAGCGGCAGGTGCAGCTCGGGCTGAAGGTGAGATTCTGAATCGCCGGAATTGCCAGAATCGCCGGAATTGCCATAATTGAATTCTTCAATTCAGGGAACGAAATTCTGGCAATTTTGGCAATTCTGGCAATTATGGCAATGCGCTGATCGCCCGTAGCCGCCGCACGCGCGCGGCGGTTACGGGGCTCTCCTGTCCCCCTTCGCGGGCGATGCGACCCACGTGCACCTCTCGCACGCACCGGGTTCTCGCGATTTGTTCCAGCAACGCCTCGTCCACGCCCCCGCCAGCGACGATTCTCAGCCGCGATCCCGCGCGGTCTGAGTACTGCTGAAGACGCGTGGTCCGGCTGAGATCTCGCTGAGGAGCGAAGCCGTCGGTCAGAATGCGATCGATCTGGGGAATCGCCGCCAACGCATCGATGGCGCCAAGCGGATCCTCCAGCGAGTCGAACGCCCGATGAAAAGTTGCGGGGATTCCGGCAGCAGCCCGCAGGACCTCCCGCAAATCGTTCAGCAGCAGTTGTCCATCACGCACGAATCCGATGACGATCCCATCCACCCGCATGTTTGCGAACTCCGCTGCCGCGCGGCAGAGGCTCGGCAGCTCCGATGGGTCAGTATCAAATCCGGCGTTCTCGCGGACCATGACGCGGAGCGGCAAACAAGTTTCCGCCGCGATTGCGCGCACGAGAGAGGCTTGAGGCGTCAGCCCCGCGAGTCCGATGTCGCGCACGACTTCCAGGCGGTCCGCACCGCCTTCCGCGGCGGCGCGGGCGTCTTCTACTGTCTGGACGATGACCTCGAGGAGGACGCTAGAGACTGGTGAGATGCTCGATTTTTCCGGTGCTGTCGCCGATCGTCTCCTGTTGCACGCCGAGGCGGTCCAACAGGGTGAGATACAAGTTGGTCATCGGCGTGCCCTTCGCGTACACGACGTGACGCCCGAGCACGAAGTCGCCCCCGTGACCGGCGATCAGAACGGGCAGGTCTTCATGCGTGTGCCGGTTGCCGTCGCTGAGGCCGCTGCCATACACGACGATGGAGTGATCGAGGAGCGATCCGTCGCCGTCGGGTGTGTTCTTCATCTTCTCGAGGAAGCCCGCGAACAGCTCCATGTGATGGGTATTCACCTTCGTGACCCGCTCGATCCACTCGGGATTGCCGCGATGGTGGGTCAACGGGTGGTGCGGATCCGGCACGCCGATTTCCGGATACGTGCGCATGCTGCCTTCGCGGCCCATCATCATCGTGACGATTCGCGTCGAATCGGTCTGGAACGCGATGAGCTGCAGGTCGAACATCAGGTTCACGTAATCCGCGTAGAGAACCGGCACTCCGCTTGGCTTGTCGATCGTCGGCACGAGCCCCGTCGTGTCCTGCTCGGCCTTCTGAATCCGCAGTTCGACGTCGCGAATGGACGAGAGATACTCGTCGAGCTTGCGGCGGTCGGTCGCCCCGAGATCTCGCACGAGCCGCGATGTGCGCTCGCCCACCAGATCGAGAATGCTGCGGCGATACATCAGACGCCGCGCCCGCACCTCGGGAGGAACGCTCGTATCGATGTCGCCGAACAGTCGCTCGAACACGAGGCGCGGATTCGTCTCGGGCGGCATCGGGGTCGCCGGCCCGCGCCACGCCAGACTGTTGGTGTAGGCGCACGAGTACCCGGAGTCGCAGTTGCCGACCGTCCGAGAATCGTCGCATCCAAGCTCCAGCGACGGAAACCGCGTCTCGGCTCCGAGGGCCTGAGCCGCGACCTGATCGACGGAAATGCCGTTCTGAATATCTGCGCCCGCGGTCTTGCGCGGGTGAACGCCCGTGAGGTACGAGGCAGCGGCGCGCGCGTGATCCCCAGGACCATCTCCGAGCGCCTGTCCATTGTGATGTCCCAGCCCGGAGAGCACGACGAGGTCCTCGCGGAATCTTTCGAGCGGTTTCATGACGCGCGAGAATTCGAACGCCGCGCCTTCACCCGCCGGCGTCCAGTCGGGCATCGTGATGCCATTGGGGACGTAGGTGAATGCCAGACGAGTTTGTCTGGTGGCCGCGCGCGTGGTGGTCGCGAACGCGGGCGTCATCGCGTCGAGCAACGGCAGCGCGATAGCGGCTCCCATTCCCTTCAAGAACGTCCGGCGCGGCAGATGCAGGCGCGTCACAATCATGGCGTGCTCACGGTATTTCGCGATTGAAAGGGCAGACTCTTCACGATCTCCAGGATCAGTCCGGAGAAGCGGTATTCGCGTTCAGGCAGACGGCTCACGATAGCACTCACCGTCC
This sequence comes from Acidobacteriota bacterium, assembly GCA_046735635.1. Classification (GTDB taxonomy): domain Bacteria; phylum Acidobacteriota; class Vicinamibacteria; order Vicinamibacterales; family 2-12-FULL-66-21; genus JALZOC01. The sequence continues at coordinate 2,803 of JBKPTT010000273.1, forward strand.
TCTTATCGTAACGCTCAAGCCCCCGGCCGAGCGCATAGGTCAGGAGCTTGGACGTCAGGCAGTGCTCGAACGCCTGGTGATCGGCCTTCAGGATTGCCCGTAACTCGTCTGGCCCGTTGAACTTACGACCATCCGGAAGCACCCCCGTGGCATCGATCGGGAATTTGCCGTCAACCGTGCGCCACGCGCCGACCGCGTCGAAGTTCTCCAGACCGAAGCCCAGCGGATCCATTCGACGGTGACAAGCGGCGCAGGTCGGGTCCTTCCGATGCTGCTCGAGCTGCTCGCGGAGCGATGCGGCCGAGCCAATCTTGCTCTCGTCGAGGTTCGGCACATCGGCTGGCGGCTCGGGCGGAGGCGCGTCGAGCAGGTTGTCGAGCACCCAGCGGCCGCGCAGGACGGGCGACGTGCGCGTCGCGTACGAGGAAACGGTCAGGACGCTCGCCTGCGTCAGCACTCCACCGCGCGGCGTATCCGATAAATCGACGCGCCGAAACTCCGGACCTGTTACGTTCGGAATGCCGTAGTGCCGCGCGAGACGCTCGTTGAGGAACGAGTAACGCCCGTCGATGAAATCGAGCACCTTTCGATCGTTGCGGATGATGTCGTCGATGAACAACTCCGTTTCGCGCCGCATCGACAGCCGCAGGTAGTCCTCGAATTCCGGATAGCGATCCTTGTCGCGCGACACCGATTCGAGCGCACGGAACTGGAGCCATTGAGCGCCGAAGTTCTCCGCAAGCGCGCGGGCCTTCGGATCCTTCAGCATCCGCTTGACCTGGGCGCCGAGCACCGACGGATTTCTGAGCGTGCCCATGTCGGCGGCCAGACGCAGCTGGGCGTCCGGCATGCTCGACCAGAGGAAGTACGACAGGCGCGTCGCGAGCTCGTGCTGAGAAATGCGATGGTGCGCGGCTGACTGCGCTGAGCCCGGCCGAAGGGCGGCGGCCACCGGCGGATCGTGCTCGATGCGGAACAGGAAGTCGGGCGAAACCAGCAACGCCTGGATGCCGACCGCGATCCCCTCGTCGAACGACTTCTCCTGCTCCTGCGCGCGCTTCGCGAGCGCGATGTAGCCGTCCATCTCGCGCGGAAGGACGGGCCGTCGAAACGCACGGTTCGCCAGGTTGGTCAGAATGCGCCGTGCGCACATCGCCGTGTGGACGCCCGTGAGATGCCCGCACGTGTAGATCTTCGCGCGGCTGCCCGCCGATGGACCAGTCGTCTGCGAGTACGGCCCCCCGATGTCGACGGTGTTGATGCGGACACCGTTCATCGGAATCTTCGCAAGCGTCTCCTGCGTGTCGTCGAAGGTCTTCTTCAGTTGCGCGACCCGCTCGGGCGGCGCGTTGGGCGGCGGCTTGAATTCCTTGGGCGGCGGAATCGGACGTTTCGAGGGATTCGGTCCGTCGAAGCGTGCGGGCAATCCCTCGAAGATGCGTGGAATCGCCACCGCGATGTGCCGATCTCCCGCGCTCAGGTGCGTTTTGAATTCAATTGCCTGGCCGCCAAAGTCCTGCCGATCGTCGTCGAACCGCGCGGAGCTCTCGAGATCGAACACTCGGGAATCCGCTTGTTGATCGTCGATCCACAGCGTGATCGTGATTGGCTCCGAGCCCGCGGGACGCAGCCCGCCGAGTCCGACGCGGACGACGTACTCGCCGTCGACGGGCACGCGAAACATCGAATGCAGCGCGTTCGGCACGCTCAGACCCGTGACGTCGTAATCACCCGGGAACGTGCGGGCATCCCGAGCTCGACGTCCATCGGATCGCAGACGCGTGAGCGTCGGCTTCAACGTCGGCGGGCCGAAGATGGCCTGCCGCGTCACCTTTTCGGCGGCCGACACGTACTTCTCCATCAGAACGGGCGACAACGACAGCACGTCCGCGATGTTGTCGAACCCATATCCCGCGTCGTCCTGCGGGAAATCGTCGGCGGGATGGGTCTCCACGCCCAGGAGATCGCGGATGGTGTTGTTGTACTCCGTGCGATTCAGACGCCGGGCCGTCACGCGGCCGGGATCGGGAGGCGTGAGCTGGTCGATGTGATCGAGCTCCTTCGCGAGCCACGCCGCAACCGCCTGGCGGTTGTGCTCGGATGGCTGCGGCTCCTCCTCGGGTGGCATCTCGCGCGCGCGGAGCTTCTTCACAACCTCGGCCCACCGCTCGTGATCGTCGATGAGCGAGGCCGACGTCTCGAATGACTCGAGGTTCAGCCCGTTCTTCTGTTTCTTGTAGCCGTGGCAGCCGACACAGTGCTCGGTAACAAAGGGGCGTACCAGCGCGTTGAACTGTTCCGAGGCGTCCTCCTCGGCCTTCTTGAACGCGGCTTTCTGGTCGATGCTCGCTTCTACGGTCGTGCTGGCCTTCAGACCAGCCGTTTCGGTGGTGCTGGCTTTCAGGCCAGCCTTGGCGGTCGTTCTGGACTGCGCGGCAGGCCTCGCCTGAGCGGATGACGGCGCGCGCTGCGCCGACGCCCCGATGACGACTGACAGGACAAAGAAGGCGACGAAGATCGGACGCACGAGCCTCCCCACGCTCGAAAGCGGTGACACATTATAAAGGACCTCATGATCGCGGTCGCCGCGGTGAACTCAGCTGTGGACAAGCTCCTCGAAATCGAGGCGCTGGCGCCCGGACGCGTGCTGCGAACACGCGGCGTCACGGCCTGGCCAGGGGGCAAAGGCGTTCATGTCGCGGCGTGCGCCGCCACGTTTGGACAGACGGTGCGTCTCACGGGGCTCGTCGACGACGTGCATCGGGAGTGGTTCGCGTCATGGCTCCGAGCTCGCGGTGTCGATTTTCACGCCATTGATACGCCGACGCCCATCCGCACGTGTCTGGCGATTCGTGAATCGGACGGCCGAATCACCGAAATCCTCGAACCAGGTCCCGCAGTCGACGTGGAGATCGCGGAATCCGCCTTTCACATCGTCGTGAACGTGTGCCGCAAGGCTGGCGTCGCGGTCCTCTCTGGGAGCCTGCCGCCGGGAATGTCGAGCGATACGTATGGTCGAGTAGTCACGGCGCTGAGGGATACGCGCGTGCTCGTCGATGCGAGCGGCGATCTGCTCGAGCATGCAATCGCGGCGCGGCCATTCGCGATCAAACCGAATCGGCCGGAAGCGGAGGTGCTCGCCGGGATGCGCATCGAATCGGCGGCCGCGGCGGCCGAGGCAGCTCGTGCGATCGCCCGCCGTGGTGTGCCGCTGGTTCTGATTTCGCTGGGCCAGGATGGCGCCGTCGCATGTTGGGATGGGCGAACGTGCCATTGCACGGCGCCCCGTGTGACACCGTTGAATGATGTGGGCGCGGGAGACTGCCTGCTCGGAGCTCTGGCGGCTGCGCTCGTTCGTGGTGACAACATCGCGGATGCGATTCGCCTCGGCGTCGCAGCCGGCACGGCGAAGGTGCTGTCGCCGGACACGGGCGACGTGCGCCGCAGCGACATCGACGCGTTGCTGCCGTCGGTTCGTCTGGCGTGGCTGCCGCCGGACCCGGGCTCTCACCATCTGGACCCGGGGTCTCACCATCTGGACCCGGGGTCTTAAGACCCCGGGCTACGGATCAGATCTCCTGCCCGAGACGGCGGATCATTGCGCGGAGCGTGCCGCCTGGATCGCGGGCCACGCCGCGACCGACCGCACCGAGCAGCCGCGCGGCCTGCGCGGCATTGCCGCCGGACCGTTTCAGCGCTTCTTCGATCGCGATTCGCTGCAGCGCGGCGACTTCGTCCTTGAGGCTCATCGAGCCTGAATCGATTTTTCGCGCGACGACGCCGCGATTGATCGTCTTTTCATTGTCCTGTGCGTTTGCACTTCGCATGAGCACGCGCGTCGGAAGATCGGACAACAGCAACTCCGTGCCCGCGCGCTTGTACACCAGCGATTCGTACAGCACGTTGCGGAGCTCGCGGATGTTGCCCGGCCATGGGTATCCGGCGAGCGCCGCCAGCGCATCCGGCGCGATCTCGAGGACCTCCGCCCGCTGCTGTTCGCCGGCGAATCGCTTCATGAAGTGGCGTGCGAGCGCCGGTAGGTCCTCGATCCGCTCGCGCAACGGCAGCAGGTGAATCGTCACAATCGCGAGGCGCTCGTACAGATCATCGCCAAACAGCCCGGCGCGAATGAGGGCGCGCAGATCCTGATTGGTCGCCGCCAACAGCCGGAAATCCACCTCGTGCCAGACGTTCTCGCCGAGCCGGCTCACGATGCGATCCTCGAGCACGCGCAGGAGCTTGGTCTGCGTCTCGAGCGGCGTATCGTCGATCTCGTCGAGGAACACCGTGCCGCCCGCGGCGGCCATCAACTGACCGTCGTACCGCTGAACCGCTCCCGAGAAGGCGCCGCGCGCATAGCCGAACAGCTCCGCTTCCATCAGCTCGTTCGGGATCGCCGCGCAGTTGATCGCGACAAAGCGGTTTTGCTGGCGCGGCGACCAGGCGTGAATCAGACGTGCGACCACTTCTTTACCAGTGCCGGTCTCGCCGGTAATCAGCACGGGCATCGAGGTCGGAGCCACGCGCGCAACCTGCGCGACTACGGCTCGCGACGTCGCGCTGTCGGTCACGATGTGCGGCGGGGCATTCACGGGTGGGTCACCGACGCTCAGCTCCTCCAGCCTGGCGACGAGCGTCGACGCGGCGTTCGGCGCGTCGAGTGCGACCGCGGCATACGCGCCTTGGAGAACCGCCTGCCTTGCGCGTGCCGGATCGACACCAGCGCGCGTCGCCCAGATCCAGCGTCGCGCGTCGGGTCGCTTGGGAGGCGTCCGATGACTCGATGTGAACAGGACGACCGGCGCGCTCACCGGCGCGCTCGACGTTCGGACCAGCTGAAAACGCGAATCCGCGAGCGCAGCCGCGAGCGCGCGCGGCGGCGGATTACCTTCCCACTGCACTAGACGCATTCCGGTATTCTAATGCTCGTAGGTTAATTAATTAAATGATGTTTGTTCGTGTTCGAATTTCAAACTTCCATAAATCTGCGACCGTAGTCGGGCTCGTTCGATGCACTCCTTCTGACCTCGAGATGCGGACCACTGAAACGTGTGGGCCGCCCTGGAGGCGACTGTCATGGTTCTGCAGATTGCGGGAGCGTTCGTGGTGCTGCTGCTCGTGGTTCTTGCCGCGAGCACTCGGATCATCAGGGAGGACGAATCGGGACTGGTCATCAAACGCTATGGGCGGCCGCTGCCTTCCGGACGGATCATCGCCCTGAATGGCGAGGCGGGCTATCAGGCGCGGCTCCTCTCGCCCGGCTGGCACTTCGGCATGTGGCGCATCCGCTACAAGGTTCAGCGCGTGCCGATGGTCGTCATCCAGCCTGGCGAGATCGCCGTGGTCGTCGCCGCCGACGGCGACGCGATTCCGCCCGAGCGGGTGCTCGGCCGTGCGGTCGCCTGTGATCACTTCCAGGACGCGGAGGCGTTCCTGAGGAACCACGGCGAACGGGGCCGCCAGCTCTCGATTCTGACGGCGGGCACCTACCGCATCAACCCGGCGCTGTTCGAGGTGGTCACGCCAGAAACCGCGGCTGAGCACCATCTCGAACCGGAGGACCTGCACGTCTACCAGATGCCGCCTGATCGTGTCGGCATCGTGACGATGCTGGACGGCCGGCCGATACCTGCCGGCGACCTCGCGGGCCCCGTCGTATCGGGTCACGAAAGCTTCCAGCGCGGCCAGGCGTTCATCGACGCGGGCGGCTGCCGCGGCTTGCAGGAGGAGGTCCTGTTGTCCGGTTCGTGGAACCTGAACCCGTGGCTCGTGCAGGTGGAGCAGGTTCCGCTGACCGAGATTCCGATTGGCTATGTCGGCGTGGTGGTGAGCTACGTCGGACAGGAGCACCTGGACGTCTCGGGCGACGCGTTCACGCACGGCGACCTCGTCGAACGCGGCCGCAAGGGCGTGTGGGTGGAACCGCTGCTGCCGGGCAAACATCCCGTGAACGTGCGCGTGATGAAGGTGGAGCTCGTGCCGACGACGAACATCGTGTTGAACTGGGCGCAGCGCAGCGAGGCGCACCGGTACGACGAGCGGCTGTCCTCCATCCTGGTACGGTCGAAGGACGGCTTCTCGTTCAGCCTCGACGTGTCGCAGATCATCCACATCGGCATGAAGAACGCGCCGCGCGTGATCTCGCGCGTCGGGTCGATGCAGAACCTCGTCGACCACGTGCTGCAGCCGACCGTTGGCAACTACTTCAGGAACTCGGCCCAGCAAGTCACCGTGCTCGACTTCCTGTGGGCGCGATCGGAACGGCAGAAGGAGGCGTTCACCCACATCACGCGCGCGATCGAAGCGTACGACGTCGAGTGTATCGACACGCTGATCGGCGACATCGCGCCGCCGGCGGAGTTGATGAAGACGCAGACGGACCGCAAGATTGCGGCGGAGCTGGAGCGGACCTACGAGGCGCAGCGGGAGGCCGAGGTGCAGCGCCAGACGCTCGAGCGCGAATCGGCCGTTGCGAACCTGCAGTCCGAGGTGGTGAGGTCGGAGCAGATGGTCCGCATCGCGCAGCAGAACGCGCTCGCCGCGGCCGAAACCGCGAAAGGTGAAGCCACCGCCACGCGCGTGCGGGCGGAAGGCGCCGCGGCCGCGGTGCGGATGGCCGGTGAAGGTGAGGCGGCATCGATCCGCGCCGTCGGCGCGGCGAAGGCCGAAGCCTACCGTCAAGGCATCGAGGCCGTCGGCGCGGGCGGCTATACGGCAATGCAGCTCGCGTCGATCCTTGGCGAGAACAAGGTGAAGCTCGTGCCCGACATCGCGATCACCGGCGACGGCAGTGGCGGCCTCGTCAACGCCATGCTCGCGCGGATGATCGCCGCCGGCCAGCCGCCGCAGCAGTAGGGGTCAGACGGGGTCAGACCCCCCGGACGCGCGCCGTCAGCGCGCGTCCGGAATCCCGCCGGAACCGCGCCTGCAGCGTCCGCGCGATCGGATAGCCGATTCGCGCGAGCGCGGCACGCGGGCGCGACACCGCTCGCAGGCGATACGTCACATCTCGGGAAACCGCGTCCAACCCGACCTCGAAGATCTCCTCCCCCTGTTCGACGTGGTTGGACAGCGTGCCATACGCGAATCCGAACCGCGTGTCCGTCTGTTCGAGCTGATACACGACACGCGCGCCGTTGAGCGACCAGAATCCGAAATGCCGGACGAGGACGGCGACACAGGTGCCCGTGTCGATCGACGCGCGACGCGGAAACACTTCCACCCATCCGACATCGAAGTGAGCCCACCGGCGCAGCGCGGCGCGAGCCCGATCGAAGTCCTCGAGGCCGCGTCCAATCACGATCGTCATCTCGTCACGGTCGTAGGCTGGCGCCTTCTGCTGCGCGAGGCCGACGGGACCGTAGGTGAGCGGCAGGCCGATCGACGCGTCGAGGAAGCGATCGATGAAGATGTCGGACGGGCGACGTCGCAGAAACATGGAGTCGGTGCCGCGGTGCCTTCTACGACCGCGGCAAACGCAGCCGCGCGATCGAGCCGTCAAATGCGATGCGGCGAGTTGCGCGCTCGCCGGCGACGCGGACCTCAATCGAGCGTGAGCCGGACCGAATCGGCCCGGCTCCTGACGCCGAGGAGATGGTGAATGCTCGACGAGCATCGTTCCACGTCATTCGCACGCGCGTCCAGTCGCCGCGCGCGTACGCGAACGTTCGTCCATCGTCCTCGTACAGCTCGAAGACGCCATCGGCACCCGGGTAGATGGTGACGGCTAACGAGTTCGGGAGCGCCTCGTCGACGTACTGCTTGACGGGCCCGAACGGAAGAATTGCGCCTTCGCGCACGTGCAGCGGGATGGTCTCGAGTTCAGCGGAACAGTCAATCTCGCGTCCTCCTTCGAGCCGCTGTTCCGTCCAGAAGTCGTACCACGCACCACGCGGCAGATACACACGCCGGTTGGTGGCGCCTTTCTCGACGACGGGCGAGACGAGGATGTCGCGTCCCCACAGGAATTGGTCGCCGCGGGTGACCGCCTGCGCATCCTTGGGATAGTGCAGCCAGAGCGCGCGAATCATCGGCAAGCCCGTGTCGCAACACTCACGGGCGATCGTGTAGGTATACGGAAGGAGCCGATACCGCAGTTCGAGAAACTTCTTCAGAATCGGTTCGACCCGCGCGTTGTGCAGTTCCGCGGGATCCGGGTCGGCCGCGCCTCCGGCGTACGAGCCTATTTCCGAGGGACCGAACTCACCAGTATTCCAGCCCCACGGCAGCCGCAAATGCCAGTTCCGTCCGTGCGCGCGGAACGACGGACAGAACGTACCGAACTGAAACCATCGCACGTGCAGCTCGCCGGTATATTCCTTCGTCGGTACGAAACCCCCGATGTCGGTGCCCCAGAACGGAATCCCGGATAGCCCCGTGTTAATCGCATTTGGCACGTGCGTCTTCAGCGTTTCCCACGTCGAGTACACGTCGCCTGACCAGAGAAACGCGGCGTACCGCTGCATGCCCACGTATCCGTTTCGGTGGAGCGCGAACGGCCGTACGTCGGGGCGATACTGCCGCGGCCCGTCGTAGTACATGGCGATGCGCGCAAGCCGCGAAGGCGCGTCCAGGCCGTCACCTTGATCGGGCCAGAAGCCATCCACGCCGACGTCGAACAACGGTTTGTGATACGGCCAATAGCACGGCACCGCGCGATCGTCGGGCCAGCGCTCGTCGCTCGTGCGCCCGCTCGGCACCGCGTGGTCGGGTGTGCACGGGTCGCCGACAGCTCCGGTCATGCGACGCCCTTCGATGACGACATGGAGGACCACTTTGAAATGGTCGGCGTGCAGCTCCTCGATCATCTGCGAAGGATCAGGAAAGTTCTCCGCCTTCCAGGTGAATTCACCGTTCCGCGTATTCCAGCCCGACGGTGTGAACTCGGTGCCCAGGTAAATGAGCGCATCGCACGGAAGCTGCTTCTCGCGGAACGTGCGCGCCACGCGCATGACTTCTTCGCGGCCGCCGAGCGTCCGATGCGATTGCATGTAACCAAACGCCCACAGCGGCGGCATCGAGGCAAGACCGGTGATGCGCGCGTACTCCCGCATGAGCACACGCGGCTCGGCCGCCACCGTGACGAAAAAGTCGGCCGGCAACAGACTCTCCGCCGGCGTGACCTTACCGACACCGCCCGTCAGATCGAACGCGCCGAGCGGACGATGGACGAAGAGTCCCCAGCCTTCGGTGCTGACGAGCCACTGGATCGGGACGCGTCCGCCGTGCGTGCGCAGCTGATATCCGCCCTGTCCGTTCCGGTTGGTGTAGAGCGATCCCCTGCGGTCGAATTGTGGCCCACCTTCGCCAAGCCCGAACAGCGAACCACCGCCAAGCGTGAACGACAGGCCCGATGACACGCGATCGAACGCGAGCTGCAGCACCATTCGGCCGTCGTCCAGGATTTCAAGCGCTAGGACGTCCGTCCTGAATCGTACGGTGAGGTCTCCGGCCTGCACGGGGGCAAACGCGCGCTGACGCGCGACGCCCATGTTCGTTGAAGCCATCACCGCGCCATCATCGAGCCGAGCGGCGGCGCCGGGCCCGCCCATCGGTCGGACGATGACGCGCACCGTGCGCCGGCTGATCGAGACGATCGAAATCTCCGCAGGGACTCCCGCGATCAGAATCGGATCCTGTGCATCACGGAGGACGACGGGCGTCAAGGCGGCGGCGCCGAACTTCAGCAGTTCTCGACGCGAGAGGTCCGCTGGCATGCGCGTCATGCTAGCCCTTTTTTGAACCTTCCGCCGTCGGCTCTCGTCTCTCCTTGACAGCTTAGGAAAGCGGCCCTACACTCCTGAACAACTTAGGAGAGCACATGACCGACCAGGCGCAGCTGCTGCCCGGCACGCTGGATCTGCTGATTCTCAAAGCGGTTTCGCTGGGGCCCCTGCACGGCTACGGAATCCTGCTCCGGATCAGTCAGATTTCCGGTCGGGCGCTTCTCGTCGAGCAGGGGGCGCTCTATCCGGCACTCTTCCGCCTGGTGCGCCAGGGCCTGCTGAAGGCGAGCTGGGGCACCTCGGACAACAACCGGCGCGCGAAGTTCTACGAGCTCACGGCCGCAGGCCGTAGGCGGCTTCGCGAGGAAACCGACGGATGGAACCGGCTTGCCGCCGCTATCGCGGCTGCGCTCGCAACGGGTCCGGAGGAAGTATGAAGCTGGTCGGCCGATCGCAGATGGAACAGGAGCTCGACGAGGAGCTCCGCTCGCACATCCAGCATCGCGCGGACGATCTGGAGCGATCCGGAATGAGGCGCGACGAGGCCGAGCGTCGCGCGCGCGTCGAGTTCGGCGGCCGGGAGCGCTTCAAGGAGGAATGCCGCGACGCGCTCGGCCGGCGTGCGATCGACACCTCCCTTCAGGACCTTCGATACGGTGTCCGGGTTCTTCGGAAATCGCCGGGATTCACCGTCACCGCTGTCCTGACGCTCGCGCTCGCTATCGGCGCGAACGCCGTCGTATTCGGCGTGTTGAACGGAGTGATTCTCCGTCCGCTGGACGTCCCCGATCCAGACTCGCTCTATGGCATTGAACAGGCGACCAGGCGCACGGTGTCCTCGCGGACCATGTACATTTCGTACCCCGATTACCGGGACTTCCGCGATCGGAACCGGAGCTTCGACGGCCTCGCTGCATCGAACATCGACCTCGTTGGGCTCGACACGGGCGACAACCCTGTTCGCGCGTGGGCGTACTCGGTCAGCGGCAATTACTTCGACGTTCTCGGCATCCAGCCGTATCTCGGTCGCGTGTTCCACGCATCAGACGAGAACGGCCCGAACAGCGCGCCATACATCGTCCTCAGCTACTCCTACTGGCACACGCGCATGCACGACGATCCGGCCGCGGTCGGCCGGACCGTCCACGTGAACAAGTACCCGTTCACGATCATCGGCGTCGCGCCCGAGGGGTTTCGCGGCACGCTCATGTTCTTCAGCCCGGATTTCTTCGTGCCCATCGTCAATCAAGAACAGCTCGAGGGGCAGAATCGACTCGACGTGCGAACGACCACGTCCGTGTTCATGTCGTTCGGCCGTCTGAAACCAGGCGTCACGAGGGAGCAGGCAGCTGCCGACCTGAACGCGATCAGCGCGGACCTCGAGACGATGTATCCGAAAGAGCATGCGGCAACAACGATCACGTTGGTGCGTCCCGGGCTGTACGGCAGCTACCTCGGCGATCCGATGCGCGCATTCCTTGGAGGCCTAATGGCGCTCGCCGGGCTGATCCTGCTCGCGGCGTGCGCGAACCTGGGCAGCCTGTTTGCCGCGCGAGCGTCAGACCGTTCTCGGGAAGTCGCCCTGCGGCTCGCCCTCGGCGCACGCCGCACGCGGGTTCTGCGGCAGCTCCTGACTGAGGCGATCCTGATTTCCCTGGCTGGCGGCGCGCTGGGACTCTGGGGAAGCGTGATGCTGCTCGGTGCACTTACGCAGTGGCACCCCTCACCGAAATTCCCGATCTCGGTTCCAATCAGCCCCGACCCGATGGTCTACGGACTGGCATTCGCCCTTGCGATCGTGAGCGGGCTGCTCTTCGGCATCGTTCCGATCCGGCAAGTGCTTCGAACGGATCCCTATCAGATCGTCAAGGCGGGCTCGATCGGCACGAGGGGACGGCGTCTGACGTTGCGCGATATCCTGCTCGGCGCGCAAATCGCGATCTGTGGGCTGCTGGTCACCTCGTCGATCGTCGCGGTACGAGGGCTGACACGGTCGATGCACATGAACGTCGGTTTCGATCCGCAGAACGCGATGCTCGTGGACACGAACCTGAGCATCGCCGGCTATCGCGGTGACTTCGTCCCGCAAATGCAGCGCCGCATGATCGACGCGATGGGAACTATTCCCGGAGTGACGAGCGCAGGGATCATCGGCCGTCCGCCGCTCGCCGAGGGTGGGTTCATCACGCCGATCTTCCAGGATACGACGGCCGATCTCCGGCCTTCCAACGCGTCCGCGACGGCGATGAAATACAACGTGTCGCCCGGCTACTTTGCAGCGGCACGAACTGTCCTTCTATCCGGCCGCGATTTGTCGTGGCACGATGACCAGCAGGCGCCACGGGTCGCGCTCGTGAATCGGGAACTCGCCGCGCGGCTGTTTGGATCGGACAGCAACGCGATCGGCGGCCGGTTCAAGCTGCGCGATGGCACACGCGTCGAAATCGTCGGGGTGGTCGAAACCGGCAAGTACGCGAACCTCACGGAAGATCCGACGCCAGCCGTGTTCTTGCCGCTCCTGCAGAACCCGATGAGCGAAACGTGGCTCGTCGTGCGATCCGAACGCGACCCGGAGCAACTTGCGCCGGCGATTCGCGGCACGCTGCACGGCCTCGACGCGGGGCTGCCGGTCTACATCCAGACGTGGAACAAGCAGATGGATTTCGCGTTCTTTCCCGCACGCATGGCGACCCTGGCGTTAGGCGTCATGGGCACGATGGGCGCGATTCTCGCAATCACCGGGATCTTTGGAATGGCCGCGTATTCGGTCAGCAAACGGATGAAAGAGCTCGGCATTCGAATCGCGCTCGGCGCGCAGTCCCGGGAAGTTCTGGGCGCGGCGCTCGGACGCGCGTTCAAGCTGCTGGCTTTGGGATCTTTCGCGGGGCTCGTGCTCGGGGTGCTTGCGACGCGCGTGCTGGCACTCATCGTTTACCAGGCGTCGCCGCGCGACCCCGTCGTACTGTCGGGCGCCGTCCTGGTGATGGTGTTGCTCGGACTGCTCGCGACGTGGATTCCGGCGCAGCGCGCCCTGTCAGCGGATCCGTTGATGCTGCTGCGCGAGGAATAGTCAACCGGCCGTCGCGACCGCGAGGTCGAACTGTTCGGCCAACCGCGCGAAGGCTGCGGTCGGTCCGGTCCAGCACAGATCGTCGACGGACTCGAACAGATCGATGTCCGTTCGAAGCGTCGCAAGTTGCCGGAACAGGAGCGCGCGGTCCCGTTCCCTGACGAGCGTCGTCGCGAGCGCCCCGGCTCTGGCGGCGTTTACGCTCCACGTCGACGCGTCCTCCGGGATGGACTCGAGGCGGCCGTACTTGGCGAGCACCGCGGCTGCGGATTTTGCGCCCCAGCCCGGCAGCCCCGGATAGCCATCTGCGGCATCCCCGACAAGCGCCAGATAGTCAGGCATCGAGGCAGGCAGCACCCCGAATCGCGCGAGAACGCCGGTCTCGTCGCGCGTGGTTCGTCGGCGCCGATCCACCTGCAGCACGCGCGTGCCACGGACGCACTGGGCGAGATCCTTGTCGGGCGTACAGATCAGCACGCGTTCCACGCGCGGATCCGCTGCCGCCCTGGCCGCCGCGGCCGCGAGCGCATCGTCCGCCTCGTACTCGACCATCGGCCACACGACCACGCCGAGCGCGCAGAGCATCTGCTCCAGCACCGGGAATTGAGCGAGCAAATCCTCGGGAACTCCTTCGCTCGTCTTGTAGTCGGGCCACAGCTGGTTGCGAAATGATTCGATCACGTGGTCGGTCGCGACAGCGATGTATGTGCCTGCGCGCATCATGCCGAGCAGCGATACGAGCACGCCGCGGACGGCACCGACCTCGCGGCCGTCGCGATCGCGCGCCGATGGGACCGCGTAATAGTGGCGGAACAACTCGTACGTGCCGTCAATGAGGTAGACGTCCAGGGATGCGGCTCCTGCGGATGGCAGTATAGCCTCCCTCGCGTTAGGCTGGGATATGCGCGCGACCCAATTCTCGATCGATCCGCCAATCGAACCGATGCTGGCAAAGCTCGCGACCGAGCTACCCGCTGGCGATGCGTTTCTGTACGAGCCGAAATGGGACGGCTTCCGCGCGATTGTCTACCGCGCGGGCGACGAGCTCTTCATCCAGAGCCGGGACCTGCGCCCTCTCGATCGATATTTTCCCGAGCTGCACGATTCGTTGCTGGAGCGGCTGCCGGACAACTGTGTCGTCGACGGGGAGATCGTGATCGCCACGCCGCGGGGTCTCGATTTCGATGCGCTGCAGCTGCGGCTCCATCCGGCGGCGTCGCGGGTCGCGAAACTCGCCAAAGAGACGCCGTCTGCGTTCGTCGCGTTCGATCTGCTCGCGGCCGACGGCGAGGATATTCGGGCGCTCCCACAGGTCGAACGGCGAAGACGGCTGGAGCGGCTGCTCGGGCGCGTCCGCGCGCCACTACACCTGACACCGATGACGCGCGATCCTCAAAAGGCCGCCGAATGGCTCACGCGGTTCGAGGGTGCGGGGCTTGACGGTGTGGTCGTGAAGCCCGCCTCGCTGCCCTACGAGCCCGGCAAGCGCGTCATGATCAAGGTCAAGCACGTCCGCACTGCCGACTGTGTGGTCGCCGGATTCCGGTGGCACAAGAACGGAAAACACGCGTTTGTCGGGTCGCTGCTGCTCGGCCTGTACGACGAACACGATCGGCTTCACCACGTGGGGGTCACGTCGTCTTTCACGATGGCGATGCGTCAGCAGCTTGCACAGGAGCTCGAGCCGCTGCGAAAGAATGCGCTCCAGGATCACCCCTGGCGCGAATGGGCGGAAATCAATGGCGCAGACATGACTCGCATGCCCGGCGGTCACAGCCGCTGGAGCGCTGGCAAGGATCTGTCATGGGAGCCGCTGCGGATCGAGCGCGTCTGCGAGGTGAAGTACGACCACATGCAAGGGCCGAGGTTCCGGCATGCGGCGGTGTTCCAGCGGTGGCGGCCCGACAAGCGGCCGGCCGACTGCCGCTACGATCAGCTCGAAGTCGTAACGCCCTTCGAGCTCGCAGACGTCTTCCGAACCCGCCCCCGCTCGTGACTCGCGGAAGGCTGCCCGCGACGGCGTCCGAGCTTCCCCGCGCGTTGACCCGCCTGAATGCGACAGCGATGGTGGTGGGCACCATCATCGGCGCGTCGATCTTCGTCCAGCCGTCGGAGATCGCGCGTTATTTGCAGAGCTCGCCATCATCGTGATGGGCGCTATCCCGAGATCCGATGGGTGCTCACACACATGGGCGGGGCGATCCCGTATCTCGCGGAGCGCTTCGATCGCGGCTACCGCGCGTTCGCCGAATGCCGCGAGCACATCAGCCGCCCGCCGAGCGAGTACCTGCGAGGGTTCTACTTCGATACGGTCAACTTCAACCCGTCGGCAATCCGCTTCGCGCGTGACTTCGCCGGGGCTGACCGACTCCTCGCGGGCAGCGACTATCCGCATCAGATTGGGAGCATTCCTCTGATGAAGGAAAGTCTCGAGAATGCCGGATTCGATACGCAGACGAAAGCCAGGATTTTTGGCGGTAATGCCGACCGCTTGCTGGGGTTGCGTTGACGTCGAACTCGCCGCTGATCAGGAAGGTGGCTGGGACTCTTCACGGAAGGGTGCCAGCCGCTTTCGGGAGGGACGGCTACGATTTCCAGCCGGGCGTCTCGTCGGGATCGAGCGCCTCCTGGGGCGGACGAAGGACTGGCGGAACGTGCTGCAGGTTCACGCGGATCCGCGTCCAAGTGTGAAATCGTCCCCGCATGGCATCGACGAGAACGTCCGCCGGTTCGAGGTGCGCGCTTGCCTCGGGGTGGCGTGACTTCCACCGATCCAGGCCCGCGAGGGCATCTTCCTTTCTCCGCGCCCGAGCGATTTCAATCAGCGGATGCTTGGGCGTCCTTCGCCGCGACGGCGCCACGCGCGGCGCCTCCCCCGCCTGCTTTCGGTAATGCGGCGGCCACGGCGCGTCACCGAGTCCCGCGGCTGCCTGTCGCGCGGAGAGATCCAACAGCGCGTCAAGTACGCACGGATGGCGATCGATCGCTTCGTGGCGATCCCCGATCGTCGCGACGCGCCCTGGCACCGTCTGAATCGTGAAATCAGCCGGATCGCATTCGTCGATTTCCTCCCACCCGACCGGCGCCGAGACGCGAGCGTCCGGGCGCGGGCGGACCGAGTACGCGCTGGCAACCGTCCGATCTTTCGCATTCTGGTTGTAGTCGAGAAAGACCCCCTGCCGCTCCTCCTTCCACCACTTGCTCGTTGCGAGGCCCGACCCACGCCGCTCGACCTCACGCGCCAGTGCCAGCGCCGCGCGACGTACTTCGTCGAACGTCCACCGTGGCGCGATGCGGACGAGCACGTGCATGCCGCGCGACCCCGACGTCTTCGGCCAGCCGACAAGGCCGTGTGCGTCGAGCGCCTCCCGCACGATCCGCGCGACAGTTCGGACCTGCGGCCACTCGATCCCCGGCACCGGATCGAGATCGATACGGAGCTCGTCAGGATGATCGACATCGGCAGCACGCACGGGGTGGGGATGTAACTCGAGACACGCAAGGTTCGCCATCCACACGAGCGCCGCCGCGTCGCGCGGGACTACCTCTTCCGCGGTGCGTCCAGATGGAAAACTGAGCGTCACGACGTCAATCCAGTCCGGGCGGGCGCGCGGGGCGCGCTTCTGGTAGAAGAACTCCCCGGCGATCCCGTCGGGGTACCGAACCAGCACGTTCGGGCGCCCTCCCGCGCCCCTCAACGCGCCGTCGGCGACCGCAAGGTAGTAGCGGACCAGATCCAGCTTGGTATGCCCGCCGGCCGGAAAGAGGACCTTCTCCGGGTTGGAGATCGGGATATCGCGGCCGGCAGCCCGGATAATCGCGTGTTCGGCTCGGCGCGGCATCGCCTGACTATATTCGCAACCTCCGCACGCCCTCTGTCAAAACACACAGATGCCGCCGTGCATGCAATCCGCTAACGTTTCGCGACGATGGTCCTGTGCGCGATGCGTGGCGATTGCGTTGTTCGCGGGGCCGCGGCCTCCCACCGACACCATCTCGCGTCTACGATGCTGAATCGGCGTCGAGACGACCTCTGGTTGGCGATTCCCCTGGCGATTCGTTAAAATGGAGGTTCGTACTCCAGCCGATTGGGCCTGTAGCGCAGTTGGGAGCGCGCCTGAATGGCATTCAGGAGGTCACCGGTTCGATCCCGGTCAGGTCCACCACACCAAATCCTCCGTCAGCAGCTGTTCCGTACGCGCGATCTTTCTCTCGTGCATCTTGCTGGCTCCCGCGTGGGCTCGCGCTCAGGCGTCAATCGCCGGCGTCGTTCGCGATGCGTCTGGCGCCGCCCTGGCGGGCGTCACTGTCGCGGCAAACAGCTCAGAGCTGAGCGAACAGCCGCGTTCCGTCGCGACAGACCGCGAGGGCCGTTACGCGATTGTCGGTCTCTCGCCCGCCACCTTCTCGGTCACGTTTCGCCTTGATGGGTTCAACGCGGTCAGGTGGGACGGCATCGAGCTGACGGGCTCCATGGTGGCAACGGTCAACGCCGAGTTGCCTGTCGGAGCGGTCAACGAGACGGTGATCGTCAAAGGCGACATTCCGCTCGTCGACGTGCACTCGACGGTGCTGCAGGCGTCGATGACATCCGAGATCATTTCGGCGATCCCCACAGGCCGAAGCCTTGTCAATCTCGGCTCGCTCATCCCCGGCATGACGACGTGGAGTCCCCGCAACCAGACGGATGTCGGCGGCACCAACAACCTGCAGAACATCTTCATGGCGATCCACGGAGGCCGGATCTCGGATCAGCGTACGTCGATTGACGGGATCCCGATTCGCAATATCCAGGGAGAGGGTTACAACCCGAACTTCACCCCCGACGTGAGCAGCGCACAGGAAATCACCATCGGTTATGGAGCCGGCACCGCCGACGCCCCGACCGGCGGCGTGCAATCGAACTACGTGCCGCGAGACGGTGCGAACAGGCTGAGCGCGTCGGTCTTCGCGACCGTGACGGGTTCACCGTTCCAGGCGAACAATCTCACTCCCCAATTGATCGCACGCGGCATGGTGCAGCCCGACTCGCTCGAGCTGACCTACGACGTCAATCCGAGCGGCGGCGGACCGATCGTCGCCGACAGGCTCTGGTTCTACACAGCGATGCGTGCGCAGGCCAATCGCAACTACGTGGGCGGTGTGTTCGAGAACCGCAACGCGGGCAAACCCGACGTCTGGACTTACGAGCCAGCCTACGATCGGCCCGGCCGGTTCGCGATCGCGCAGCAGAGCGGCAATCTGCGGCTCACGTACCAGCCCACGCCGCGAAACAGATTCTCGCTGTTCTACGAACGGCAGTGGCGCGACTGGGACGAGGGGACGATGAACCGGTCCCCCGAGGCGTTTTCACGATTCCGGTTTCCGCACAATCAGATCGCGATCGCGGGCTGGTCGGCTCCGCTCTCGACCCGGTGGCTGCTCGAAGCGCGGGGCGCCTACCATGCCGAGGTCTGGCGCAACGTCGGGGGCGACCCCTTGCTGCCGAACAATCGTTCGCTCATCCCGGTTCTCGAGCAGGGTGGCGCGTACCCCGGGCTCATGTATCGAGCCAAAAGCGGCGTCTATGCAGAACAGTCGATGCCGTTCATCAAGGCGGCGCATACCGCCGTGTCTTACGTGACAGGCGGCTACACGCTGACGACCGGGCTCGACGTTCTCTCGGGCACCGATACGAATCGAAACACGTTCAACGACACCGGCCTGCAATATCGGTTCAACAACGGCGTCCCGAACCAGATTACGGAGATCGCGGCCCCTTACGAGCTCGCGTGGCGCGTGACCGAGCTTGGCGCGTACGCGCAAAACCGGTGGTCGATGGAACGGCTCACCCTGAACGTGGGGATGCGATTCGACTACTACGGCACCACATTTCCTCCGTCACATCTCGGTCCTGCGCCCCTCCTGCCCGATCGCAATCTGTCGTTTCCAGAGACCAGCTGGTACCGGTTGAAGGATGTGTCGCCTCGTCTGGGCGTTGCCTATGACGTGTTCGGCGACGGACGAACGGCGCTGAAAGCCACAGCGGGACGCTACGCATTGGCTTTGAGTCCCGTGACGGGGCATCCGGTCACCAATCTGCCGCTGGCGGTCACGCGGTCGTGGTCGGACGCAGATTCCGACTACACGCCGGACTGTGACATTCGGAATCCAGGCGCCCACGGCGAGTGCGGCGCGATCTCGGATCTGGCGTTCGGCGGAGTGGGGCCGAGCACGTCGTACGATCCGCGCATCCTCTCGGGGTGGAACGTGCGGCCGCTCGACTGGGAGTTCTCAGTTGGAGCGCAACACGAGGTGTCTCGCGGTCTGTCTGTCAGCGCGACGTATCTGCGGCGCGTATACGGCAACTTCACGGTTCTCGACAATCGCGCGACCACGTCGAACGACTACACGCCGTTCAGCGTCGAGGCCCCGGCCGATCCGCGGCTTCCATCGGGAGGCGGCTACGTTGTCGGTGGGTTCTTCGACCTCAATCCGGAGAAACGCGGAGCCGTCGACAACTTCGTGACCGCTGCGGACCGATATGGGCGACAGAAGGAGCACTGGAACGGCGTCGACGTGATCGCAGCCGCGCGATTGCGCAACCTGCTGGCGAGTGGCGGGATCAGCACCGGACGCACGTCGACGGATATCTGCGGTGTTGCGGCGGCGCTTCCAGAAGCGCTCGGGATGGCCGGCAATCTGGGCACTCGTCCGGTGCCGCTGTCACTCGATCAGTGCCATGTGGATACCAAGTTCCTCACACAGCTGAAGGGAATCGCGAGCTACACCATCCACCCGATTGGCGTCGGTCTCGCTGCCACATTTCAGAGCTCGCCGGGACAGGAACTCCAGGCGAATTACGTCGCGACAAACGCCGTCGTACAGCCGTCGCTCGGTCGTCCGTTGTCCGGAACCGCAGCGAATACGACGGTGACGCTGCTTCGGCCGGGTGTCGAATATGCCGATCGGTTGAATCAGCTCGACGCGCGTGTATCGAAATTCTTCCATCTGCAGGGTGCGCGCACCGCGTTGAATCTCGACATGTACAACCTGTTCAACGCGAGCCCC
The DNA here is from genome assembly GCA_046735635.1 of Acidobacteriota bacterium. Lineage (GTDB taxonomy): Bacteria > Acidobacteriota > Vicinamibacteria > Vicinamibacterales > 2-12-FULL-66-21 > JALZOC01. Next base: position 22,648 of record JBKPTT010000273.1, read on the forward strand.
GTCACCGTCGCGAACGTCAATTACGCGGGGACCGGTTCGACGTGGCTGCAGCCGCAAAGCGTGCTGCCCGGCCGGTTGTTCAAGGTGAGCGCTCAGTTCGATTTCTGACATGCGAATCGCACGTGTGCTTCTCTCGCTCGCCGCGGTGCTGTGCTGGACCGATTCGGCCGGCTCCGCAATCGCGATCGCTGGTGGACCTGCTCAGAAGCAGGTGCTGGCGATCTACTCGATGCGGCGCGAAGCGCAATTCGCCGTGCTCGCGGACCGTGAACTGCCGCGAATCCTTCGGGACCGTCTCGGCACCGTCGACTTCTATTCGGAATACCTCGACCTCGCGCGCTTCCCGGATCCGGACTATCAGGCGGCCATGCGCGATTACCTCCGGGTGAAATACGCCGGGCGCGCGTTCGACGCGATCATCGCGCTTCAGGATGTCGCCGCGCAGTTCGTCGAAAAGAACCGCGCCGAGCTGTTCCCGGACGTGCCGGTCGTCTTTCTTGCGGCCAATCCTCCGCGATTGCCGAACACCTCCGGAATCCGGCTGAACCTCGACTTCACGCGATCGCTTGCGCTCGCGATGACGCTCGATCCGACGATCGAGCAGGTGTTCGTCGTCACTGGCTCGTCGCAGCGGGACGCCTATTACGAGAACATCGCGCGGACCCAATTCCGGCCCTTCGAGCAGCGCGTGCGCCTGCATTACCTGTCGGACATGCCGACCGCAGAGATCGAAGAACGTGTTGCGGCACTGCCGGAGCGATCGATTGTCTATTACGTCCTCTTCTATCAGGACTCGCGCGGGGTCAACCTCGAGCCGGCAGACTATTTCGAGCGGTTGTCCACAATCGCCAACCGGCCCATGTACTCGTGGACCGACGGCGTGATGGGTCGCGGCGTGGTGGGCGGAGGCTTGCGTTCGGCCGACGCGCAGATTCAGGCGGCGGCGAACCAGACCGCGCGGATACTGCAGGGCGAACGGGCCGACGCCATAGGCGTGACGACTCCGGACTTGTACGTCGATCAAGTCGACTGGCGCCAGCTGCAGCGGTGGGGGATCAGCGAGCGTCGAGTTCCGTCGGGAACGATTGTCAGATTCCGTGAAGCGGCTGCGTGGGAACGGTACAAAGGTTACATCGTCGGCGCCGTTCTGCTGTTGCTGATTCAGAGCGCTCTCATCACCGGCCTGCTCATTCAGCGCGCGCGCCGCCGAGTCGCCGAAGAGCAGGTCCGTCGCACGCAAGCAGAACTACGAGCGAGCTACGATCGAATCCAGGATCTCGGCGCACGGTTGATCGTCGCGCAGGAAGCGGAGCGCTCGCGGATCGCGCGCGAGCTGCACGACGACGTCAGTCAGCAGATGGCAGTGGTGGCTGTCGATCTCGAACTGCTGCGCCGGGCGAGAGGCCGGTCGCTCGACGAGGTTGACGCGCTCGCCAGGTCAGCGCTCGACCGGGTGAAAGCGGTCATCAAGGAGCTGCACGATATCTCGCATCAGCTCCATCCACCAAAACTGCGATTGATCGGCCTCGTTCCGGCGTTGACAGGGCTCGCACGCGAGCTCTCGACGCCGGAACGGACCGTCACCTTCACGTCTAAAGGGCTCGCGGGCGGCATTCCGCAGGATTTGACGCTCTGCTTCTATCGCGTGTCGCAGGAAGCGCTGCAGAACGCGCTGAAACACAGCGGCGCTCGTACGATCTCGATGGAGCTCACCGCCGCGAACGGCACCTTGACGCTGTCGATCGCCGACGACGGGAGTGGATTCGACGTCCATACGATGATGGGTCGAGGTCTTGGTCTCATCAGCATGTCCGAACGCCTCGACACGTTCAGGGGCAAACTGAGCATCGAGTCCAGGCCCGGGGCAGGAACACGGGTGATGGCAACCGCGCCGTTCGTTCCGGACGCGATGGAACAGGCCGTCAACGTGGGAGCCTGACGCACGAACTTACCGTGCGTCCACGAGCTTGATTGATGACGCCACACGCCGGAACGTTTCCTGCAGCCCCTCGGCATCCTTCTCGGGTACGACGGTCAAGTAGTAGAACAGATTGCCGTCCGAGAGGAAGGTTGTATACAGCTCGATCCGTTCGCGGCCGCCGAGCGGCGAGCGGTTCACGAGCGGTGTGACGATCGTCGAACGCTCGGACATCTGCACTGAATGTTGCTCGCCTTCCACCCGCAGTTCGGGATTGCCTCCCGCGAGCGCCTTGAGCCACGTGTTCGTCGCCTGGTGAAGATCGCGCGAGCGACCCTGGGTGACGCCAAATTCGACGCCGTGGGTAAGGACCGTCTGCCCGTTCAGTTCGCCATAGCCGTTTTCAGGAACCGCCTTGATCGCGCCCTCGGATTCGAGGAGGGTCCAATTGGCAGGAACGGCCGCCTGAAACAGTTTGCCGCCGTTGAATTGCTTGTACTCGGAGGACGGACTGGGAACCGGTTGGCCGGGCGTTCCAACCGACGGCGGCGCGCCGCCACGCTTGCCCAGATCCGCCAGGGACTTTGCCGGCGGCAGCGATGCAAAGGCGGCCCTGACAGGCTCGAACTCGCTCGTATCCGCCGGGCTGGCAACCTTCAGCGCGTCCGCCTCCGTGTTGATGTACTGCGTGCGATTGCCTGGATTCGGGTGGCTGCTCAGCCATTGGGGCCCGCTTCCGCCGGCGCTCTTCGATTCGCGTTCGATCGTCTCGAACATGTGCGCCAGGGCGCGGGGATCGTAGCCCGCGCGCGCCATGATTTGGGCGCCGAGAAGGTCCGCCTGCTTTTCGTAATCGCGGCTGTACCTCAGGAGCACGGCGCCGAGGCCCATTTGGCTGCCTTGAGCAATGGCGGATCCGGCCGCGCCCCCCACCACCGCGCCGCCGACCATCCCGGCCATCTGTCCGAGCTGCAGCCACGGGTTCTGCGCTTTGGAGAGATTGGCGGTCCCGTGTCGAAGCAGGACGTGAGAGAGCTCGTGAGCCATCACGCCGGCGACCTCGGCCTCACCGGCGGCGGCATCGAACATACCCCGGTGGACGAACATGGGTCCCCCGGGTAAGGCAAACGCGTTGATCTCTTTCACGTTCACCGGCGTGAACGAGTACTCGTAGACCGGCTGCTTCAGATCCGGCGGGGCGGCGGCGACGAGCCGATCGCCGATTCGGGTGAGATAACGCGCGATCCGCTCGTCGTTGATCACAGGAAACTGTTGTCGGACTTCGGCGGCGGCTTTCCTGCCAAGCTCCACGTCCTGTTCTGGTGTGTATCGATTTTTCGGCAGCTTGATGGCGGTCTGCGCATCAAGCGTCGAGACGAACACGCAGATCAGAGCGGCCGCGGCCCACCATGCAGCCCGAGCGTTCTTCCGCATCGCTGTTCTCCTGCTCAGACCTTCCGACGCGCACCCTGTCGATCGTCACGCGGGGGGTCGGTTACCCTCGTGGCACTCGGCGCGCCCACAGACCGCACAGAAGGCGATCGCAGACGCGTCCATCCACGAACGACCTAGGATCCCACGGCTCCGCGCGGAGCGAAAGCGCTCCTGCATCTGGCAAAACACACAGAAGGCAGCGCCGATCGGATGCGGTAGCGTGGCCATATGCGGTCCTCCCTCATCGTCTTGATCTCGTGCGCTCTTTCGGTCGTGATGCTCGCCCAGCCGGCGCCACTGACACTCGTCTCGACGGCCTGGCCGCCGTTCACGAATCCGCCGGGCCAGCCGCGGTTTGCCCTCGATCTCGTCGAAGCCGCGCTCGGCCGATTCGGCGTGACATCAAAGACGACGATCGTCGCTCCGGGTCAGTTCACGCCGGCGCTGCTTGGAGATCAGTACGATGGAAGCGCGGCGGCGTGGCGGGACGCGGAACGGGAGCGAGCGCTCGTCTTCTCTCAGGCCTATCTCGAAAACCGGCTCGTGCTCGTCGGACGGCGAGGCGCCGACGTGTCGGCAAAAACGCTCGGCGATCTGAAAGGTAAGCGGGTCTCGATCGTCGAGGGCTATTCCTACGGCGAAACGATCGACGCAACCGGACCGTCGTTCGTACGCACCCATGGCGAGGAAGACAGCGTCGCGCAGCTGCTCGACGGCAAGGTCGACTACACACTGATCGACGCGCTCGTCGTCGAGTACCTCGTGAGCAACTATCCGAAGGAATCCGCTGCGAGACTCCAGATCGGCTCGACCACGCTCGTCAAGCGCGAACTGTACCTCGTCGTCAACAGAAGGCGCCCGGATGCGGATTCGATCGTATCTCGGTTCAACACGCAGCTGCGCCGGATGATTGCCGATGGCACGTACCACCGGCTGCTGCACGTCGACTGGATTCGCGCGGACATCGACGGCGACGGCGTGCCGGAATACGTGCCTCAGGGCGATCGCGTCGGGCCGTCGCAGCCACAACACGCCTACACGCTCTTCTCGACCCCGCTCACCGACTCCACGACCGAGCCGATCAAATCGGGGTTCTACGTCGGCGGCAACATTTACAGCAGCTGGGCGAGCGTGCCCGAGAGCTACAAAGCCGTCAACCCCTCGTACCCGGATCCCCGCCGGTCCACCGCCAGCGTGTTCAGCTTCAGGTGGTAGGGCG
>JBKPTT010000274.1:0-4942 GCA_046735635.1 Acidobacteriota bacterium
GGTGGTCGAGGAGGTGGCGTTCCAGGCGCGCCAGGACTCGAAGATCGACAAGCGCTCGGGGGTCAGCCAGCGACTGCCGATCTCTCTGATCGAAAACGTCGTGTCCAACGCCGAGCGCCGGGCGCTGCTCGGCGGCGAACCGCTCATCGTGCCGAGGGTGACCGACGTGTACGCCGCGCTTCCGGCGATCACCGGCAAGTTCGAGCTCGAGTACGAAGGAGAGCTGCGCGGCGCCGACAATGTGGCGCGCGACATCATACGTGCGGCAGTGGGCAACGTGTTCGGCGGCTACTTCGCGTCGGCGGATCTGCGGCAGGTGACCGACTGGTTCGATCTCGGCGGAACGCTGCAGATCGACGACACGCTCCCATCCAAGGAACTGCTCGCCCGGACTGTCCAGGTGCAGGGCCTTCGGGAGTTGACCTCGCACACGGGAGTGCGCGCGAACGCGGACCCGCCCCTACTCGCTGCGGCCGTCGATTTCGTGCTCGAAGGCCTTTACGCCCAGAAGAAGATTACCCGGTCGGACGAATTCCAGTATCAAGCGGCCGAGCAGCGCCGCTCGCCGCGGCCGGCGCCCGAGCCGCTCGACCGGGAGATCCCGAATCTGGGAAGCAAGAAGAAGTATTACAACTGACGCGGTTCGCGACTCGCGGTTCGCGGTTCGGTTCGGTTCGCCAATGAAGTATCGATATTCGAAGTACTCCGGTGACGCGCTCGACGAGATCGATCTCGAAGAGCTCTTGTCGAAGCTGTCCGATCTGCTGCTGTCGAGCGGCTTTGACGAGGGGTACGCGCTGCCCGGCGAAGAGGGGCTTACCATGCAGTCGCTGCACGACGCGATCATGGAAGCGCTCCTGAACGGCGGGCTGCTGTCGGAGGAGACGCTCGAACGCCTGCTTGGCGAGAACTGGCAGGACAGCGAGGACGCCGAGGAGAAGCTGGAAGAGCTGATCCAGCGAATCATCGAGAAGCTGCAGCATCAGGGGTACGTGACCGGTTCGCCGGATCTCGATGCGGAACGCGACCAGCGGCAGGGGCGCGGCGGCGGGATGGGAAATGCCGAGCAGTACAAGTTCGAGATTACCGACAAGAGCCTCGACTTCCTCGGCTATCGCGCGCTGCGCGATCTGCTCGGATCGATTGGCAAGAGCAGCATCGGGCGCCACGACACGCGCGAGATGGCGACGGGGGTCGAGGCGAGCGCCGCTCCGAAGCGCTACGAGTTCGGCGACACGATGAACCTCGACGCCAGCGCGACGATTCTGAATGCGGTCATGCGTGGAGGCGTCGGGCCGAGCCGGCCCGCGTCAGCGCGCAGCGGCATCGACATCTCCTACGAAGATCTGATGGTCGCTCAGGGGGAATATCAGAGCTCCTGCGCGACGGTGCTGATGCTCGACTGCAGCCACAGCATGATTCTGTACGGCGAAGATCGATTCACCCCGGCCAAGCGTGTTGCGCTCGCGCTCGCGAACCTCATTCGCCTGCAGTATCCCGGCGATGCGCTGAAGGTCGTGCTGTTCCACGATTCGGCGGAAGAGATCCCTCTCAGCCAGCTCGCGCGCGTGAAAGTCGGCCCGTACTACACCAACACGCGCGAAGGCCTGCGACTGGCGCGCCGCCTGCTCGAACGGCAGCAGAAAGACATGCGCCAGATCGTCATGATTACGGACGGGAAGCCGTCCGCGCTGACGCGCGCCGACGGCAGGATTTATCGCAACGCGTTCGGGTTGGACCCGTTCATCGTGTCCGAGACGGTCGCCGAGGTCGCCGCGTGCCGCAACGCCGGGATCCTGATCAACACCTTCATGCTCGCGCGCGATTACGACCTCGTCAGCTTCGTACGAAAGGTCGCGGAGATCTGCCACGGCAAGGCCTATTTCACGACGCCTCGCACGCTGGGACGCTACGTACTCATGGACTACATGGACAAGAAAACGAGGACGATTCACTAAGTCATTGCTGATTTGCGATTGCTGATTGCTGATTGCTGATTGCTGATTGCTTCCCTAATGGGCATGCTGCCGTCGACCATTCCGTTGTTCCCGCTGCCGAACGTCGTGCTGTTCCCGAACGTGTGCCTGCCGCTGCACATCTTCGAGCCGCGGTACCGCGAGATGACGGCCGACGCACTGAAGGGGGACCGGATCATCGGCATGGTCCTGCTGCGCCCCGGATGGGAGAGGAACTACGAGGGACAGCCGCCGATCTATGACTTCGGATGCGCGGGGCTGATCACGCATTCCGAGAAGCTCGAGGACGGGCGATACAACCTGGTTCTTCGCGGGATGGAGAAGTTCCGGGTCATCAGTGAAGACCATCAGCGCAGCTATCGCCGCGCCGAAGTGCTGGCCATCCACGAAGCCCTTGGCGAGCAGGACCGTGACGTCATGCGCGCGGAGCGCCGGCGGCTCGAGAGTTTGCTGGTTCCGCAGCCCCAGGGTCGGGGCGTCGAGCCGAAGATGCCGCCGTCAATGCCGGACGAGGAGCTGGTGAACGCACTCGCGCAGTATCTCGACCTGGAGGTGCTGGAAAAGCAGGCACTCCTCGAGCGCGACGGACTCGTCAACCGGTGCCGCTCGCTGATCGAACTGCTCGAGATGAAGGTGATGACCTCGCGGCACCACTGGGGTAGTGGGAGGCACTAGCGACTGTGTCGCGGTCCGTCAGCGCTTCGGCTTTGAAGGCGGACCAGGCCGGTATTCAATCTTCACGTTGCTGATAACCGCAACGGTGCGGCCCGGCGTCGCGGTCTCGTGCCCGGCAGCAGTGGTTGCATCGAGCACCTCACCGAGCAGGCTGACCTGATCGACGGCCTGCGGAATCGTCATCGTGATCGCCTCGTGCCCGAGCGGCGCCACCGCCTTGACGCCGCCGGGACCGGCGCCTCCGCCGATTCGCTCGTACAGATCCTTCGCAGTCCGGAACTCGGTCTGTACGGCCCCTCGATCGATCACATCCCCCTTCATCGTCAGCGCCGCGATGATTGCCGTGTACTTCGCGAATCCGCGTCCGGCGCGAACGTCCTCGTCGGAATACGTGTGACGGTTGTGCAGATCGAATTGCAGAGTCGCGGGCCCCGTATGCGGTGGGATCGTGATGATGACGCCCTGCGCGGGGTCGCTGCCCGCGAGCACGAAGCAGTAATTCGCGCCGGTGCGTACGCCCGTCCCGAGGGGCTCGGGGCATTTCACCTGGGCCGGCTCGACCTTCGGCGGCGGCGGTGCGGGCTTGCGCGCCGGCGCCCGTCGCTTCTGCTGCGGCGAAGCATCCGCCGTCATGGCAGCCGCTGCGATCAACAGGAGAACGAGTAACGATCGCCGCATAAGGAAACCGCGCTCACCTCTTTATGAGGTTCAGAAACTCAGCCCTGGTTCGCGCATCGCTTCGAAACGTTCCGAGCATGGCGCTCGTCGTCGCGACCGAGTTCTGCTTCTCGACGCCGCGCATCGCCATGCACAGATGCGTGGCTTCGGTGACCACCGCGACGCCAAGGGGTTTGATCTTCTCGAGCAGCGTATTCGCGATCTGATTCGTGAGCCGCTCCTGCACCTGAAGCCGGCGCGCAAAGATGTCCACGAGCCGCGCAATCTTGCTCAGGCCGACGACCTTGCCGTTCGGGATGTAGGCGACGTGGCACTTGCCGAAGAACGGAAGCATATGGTGCTCGCACAGGCTGTAGAAGTCGATGTCCTTGACGATCACCATCTCGCTATAATCCACCGTGAACAGCGCGTTGTTCAGCATCGCATCCACGTCGTCGGTGTAACCGCTCGTGAGGAAGCGCAGCGCGTTTTCGACGCGCTTCGGCGTGTCGAGCAGCCCTTCGCGGGAGGGATCCTCTCCAAGCGCCGACAGGAGCGCGCGAATGATGTCCTGCATTCTCTTATTGTACTGTGCGCTCTCAGCCTGGCACGCGGAAGCGCCGGCGCTGCAGATTCGGAGCGAAGGCGCCGACGCCGACGCGCTCTACGACAAGCGCGAGGATCTCGCGACCGCACGCGAGGCGGCCGCGATCTGGCAGACGCGCCTGCAGCAGAACCCGAAGGACTTCGAATCGGCATGGAAGCTGGCTCGAGCCGATTACTGGCTTGGCGGGCATGCCCCGGAGAGCGAGCGCAAGGCGTTCCTCGAAGCGGGCATCGCGGCGGCGCGCAGCGCGGCGGCACTCGAGCCCAATCGACCGGAAGGCCACATGTGGCTCGCGGCCAACATGGGGGCGCTGGCAGAGTCGTTCGGACTGCGGCAGGGGCTGAAATATCGCGGGGCCATCAAGGACGAGTTGCTCACCGTCCTTCGGATCGATCCGGCGTTCCAGCAAGGATCCGCCGATCGGGCCCTGGGCCGGTGGTACTTCAAGGTGCCGAGTCTCTTCGGCGGCAGCAACAAGAAATCGGAAGAACACCTTCGCCGCGCGTTGACCTACAACACGAACAGCACGATCACGCATTTTTTCCTCGCCGAGACGTTGCTCGACGAGGGAAAGAAGGACGAGGCGCGCGCGGAGCTGCAGAAAGTGCTGGACGCTCCGCTCGATCCCCTGTGGACGCCCGAGGATCGCGACTTCAAGGCGAAAGCCGCTGCGGCCCTGAAAGCCATGCGGTAGGTCGGGCGATGCCGCTATACCGTCTCCACGATCGCCGCGATCCCCTGACCTCCGCCGATGCATGCCGTCGCGAGGCCCCGTTTCAATCCCCGTCTTCGGAGCTCCAGCGTCAAGGTCCAGAGTAGACGCGTCCCGGTCGCGCCAAGCGGGTGACCGAGCGCAATCGCTCCGCCATTCACGTTGACGCGTTCGCGATCAAGCCCGAGCTCTTTCTCGACCGACAGGTATTGCGCGGCGAATGCTTCGTTCACCTCGATGAGATCGATGTCGCTCAGGGTCAGACCGCTCCGCTCGAGCGCGAGCCGAGTGGCCGGGACGGGGCCCATCCCCATC
>JBKPTT010000275.1:0-5013 GCA_046735635.1 Acidobacteriota bacterium
CCCTGCGCACCCCGCCGCCCGCATCCCCGATTCTCAATAGAGTCTCGTGGGCTCGGAGATGTGTCTACGAGACAGGCGCGGCGCGGTCGGCGCCGGCCGAGCGTGCGCACACACGGCGTCAGGCACCGGCAAGGTCACGTCAGGTCCGGCGCCTCGGCCTACGCCCGGAAAACTGCGCCTGCGGCGATGGACTTACGATGCCCGCGTCGGCTGGGGTTTGCCGCATGGCAGCCACCAATCGGTTGCGCGCATTGCTCTCCCGCGCGTCAGTGGCGAAACAGCGCCGACGCGGATCGCTGCGCCTATGGCGCAGTTTTCGGCCTGCGACGCGGGCTGCCCGCATCGCGCCCGACCTGACGTAACCTCGCCGCTGCGCCGCAGAGGCGGTCGACGCAGATGCCCGTCGCAGTCGGCGCCGTCCGACCGCGCGCACACGGCGTCAGGCACCGGCAAGGTCACGTCAGGTCCGGCGCCTCGGCCTACGCCCGGAAAACTGCGCCTCCGGCGACGGACTTACGATGACCGCGTCGGCGGAGGTTTGCCGCATGGCAGCCACCAATCGGTTGCGCGCATTGCTCCCCCGCGTCAGTGGTCGAGGTCACGCAACACGAACGCGTCACGGTACAGGTCATGCAGCCGCGCGATCGCCGAGCGGGCCTGTTAGGCCAGCACCTGTCGATCGATGAGTTCGTCGGCGCGGGACGCGATCTGCAGCTGTGCCGGCAGTTCAGCATGAACGCCCCGCTCGTCGAACCGCGGCATGAAGACCTCGAGCGACTCCACGGGCCGCCGGGCGCGGGCGCCTCCTCCGGTATTTTGGGACCCCTCCGTAGAAACGAGTGAGGCTTGAAACCGCAGCGGCCCAGTATCGAGATTTCACGTCGGAGAACTCCTTCCAATCCTGTCACTTGCGCTGCCGCATCGAGGCCGCCGCCTCCCGGCACGGCACATGCTCGTGCCGGTGAAGTGGGGCCGTGTCGCTTCGGCCCGCGAAGCTGGAGGAACCATGTCCAGGCGATGGCGGACGTGCCGCGTTATTGTCCCCGTAACCCTGGCGCTCCTCACCGCCTGCCGGTCCCCTGAGAAGCAAAGTGCGGCCAGCACGAAACCCGCCCAATACCCCACGGCCACGCTCGATCAAATGCTCGCGCCGATTGCGCTCTATCCGGACTCGCTGCTCGCGCAGATCCTGATGAGCGCGCCCGGCGCCCCGAGAGTCATCGAGCTCAACACGTGGCTGAAGGCCAACCAGCAACTCAAAGGCACCCAGTTGCAGGACGCGGCGGTGAAAGCCGGCTTTGAACCAAGCTTCGTCGCCTTGACGCTCTTCCCTCAAGTGGTCGCGAAGATGACCGAGCAGATCGCCTGGACGACGCTCCTGGGCCAGGCGTTCAGCGGGGATCGAAATGCGGTGTTTGCCAGCATTCAGAGACTGAGGCATCAGGCGAAGAGCGTAGGAACCCTCAAGAGTACGCCGCAGCAGGAAGTCGAAACGAAGAAGACCTCGACCGGAGAGGACGTGATCGTCATCGAGCCCGCCAATCCGCAGATCGTGTACGTGCCGCAATACAACTACGAGCACGTCTACACGCAGCCTCCTTCCACCACCACGGTCATTATTCAGGAGGACAACAACGCCGACGAGGCGATCGCGGCCGGTCTGATTGGCTTCACGGCGGGAATCGCGATTGGCGCCTCCATGAACAACAACTACTACTACGGTCCTTATGGATGGCATGGCGGCGCCTACATGTACAACGAGGCCTGGGACGATTATTACGACCACCGCGAAGACGCCCGCGAAGACTGGATGGATCACCGCGAAGATCTCATGGAAGAACGCGGCGACACGATGAAGAACCGGTCGGAGCAACGGACCGAGAGAGTTCAATCCACGCAAGAGCAACGCACCAACCGTCAGCAGACTCGTCAGGAGAATCGGTCCGCCCCGCAGGCGTCACGGCCTGAGCGGAGCACGCAGGCCCAGAAGGCTCAGGTGGACACCGCCTCGGCGCGGACCGCGACGGCGCAGACGCCACGCGCAAGTCGCACCGGAAGCACGGAGGCTCGCGGGTACAGCGACGACAGCAGATCTGCCGTCAGCCAGCGAAGCGCTGGCGGCTCGGATGCGTTCGCTGGGTATTCGAGCGGGGCGTCGCAACGATCGGCCAGCACTCGCGGGCAGCAAAGCCGCAGCAGCTCGCGCGGCGGCGGCGGTCGTCGCCGATGACAGCTGTGTTTCGAAGGACGATCGACATGAGCACGACGAAGCGATCCGACAAAGGTGGCCGGCTCGGACGTTGCGGGCTCATGCTGGGCTGCGCATCGGCGTTCTTTGCGCTCGCCACGTTCTCGAGCGAGGCCGCGGCGCAGTCCGTGCAGCAGCGCACGTTCTCTTCGCCCGAAGAGGCCGTCAAGACGCTCGTCGCGACCGTGAAGAAAGGGGACGTCGACGCGCTGCTCGCGATCTTCGGTCCGGACGGAAAGGAGCTGTTGGCGTCCTCCGATCCGGCGACCGCGCGCATGAACCGGCAGGTCTTCGCTGTCGCGGCGACGGAGCAGTGGCATCTCACCGATGCCGGCGCCAACCGGAAAGCGCTGATCGTCGGCAACGAGGAGTGGGCCTTTCCGGTGCCGCTCGTGAAGGAGTCGAGCGGGTGGCGCTTCGACACCGCCGCAGGGAAGGAAGAAGTCATCGCGCGGCGGATCGGAAGCAACGAGCTGGCCGCCATCGACATCGTACGTGCATACGTCACCGCGCAACTACGCTATGCAGCGCAGGCACACGACGGCAATCAGCCCGGCGTGTACGCGACAAGGTTCCAGAGCGATCCGGGCAAGGAAAACGGTCTGTACTGGCCGACCGCGCACGGCCAGAAGCGAAGCCCGCTCGGCGACCTCGTCGCGCAGGCAGCAGAGGAACGACGTTCCGTCACCGGCGATCGCGAGGAACCCTCGCCGTTCCATGGCTACTATTTCAAGATCCTGACCGCGCAGGGAGCCGCCGCGCCGGGCGGTCCCAAACGGTACATCGTCAACGGACAGATGTCCGGCGGGTTTGCGCTGGTCAGCTGGCCGGCTCAGTACGATGTGACCGGCATCATGACCTTCATCGTCAATCAGGACGGAGTCGTCCACCAGAAGGACCTCGGGCCTCGATCCGACGCCCTGGCGCGCCAGATGTCCGTCTACAATCCCGACGCATCGTGGCGAAAGGTTGAGTGATTCTCCGTCGCAGAGCTTGAACAGCGAGCGTCATTCCGCCCGCAGAGCGACGATCGGATCGACCCGCAGCGCGCGACGGGCGGGGACGTAACATGCCACCATCGCGACCGCGAGAAGGCCTAGCGCCGTTCCTGAGTAGCTGGCCAGATCCAAGGGGGTCAGTTCAAAGAGCATCGTCGCCATCACGCTCGACAGCGCGAGCGCGCCGCCGATGCCGATGACGGCGCCGATCATCGCGAGCTTCATACCGCCGCCGACGACCAACCGCAGGACATCTCGAGGCTGAGCGCCGATCGCCATGCGGAGTCCGATCTCTTGGGTTCGCTGGCTCACGCTATAGGACACCACGCCGTACAGGCCGACGGCCGCGAGGATCAGCGCCAGCGCCGCGAAGATACCGATCAGGAGCATCGAAAAACGGCGTTGCGCGATCGATTCGCTAACGACGTCCGCGAGCGGTGTCATGGCGAAGGCAGGCAGCGCGTTGTCAATGTCTCGCACGGCCTGTCGAGCCGCGGCCGATAGTTGCGTCGGCTCACCCTTCGCGCGGACCACAATCCACATGTTGCTGAACACGTCCTGCGTATAGGGCACGTACATTGTGGGTGACGGCTTGCTGTCGAGCGAGTCGTTGCGAACGCTGCCGACAACGCCGACGATCTTGTAGAAGCCGTCGGTGCCGTTGCCGATGTCGATACCCTTACCAATCGGATCCTCATCTGGAAAGTAACGGTCGACGAATGTCTGATCGACGACGGCCACCATCGGCGACTTCTCGCGATCGTCGGGCGTGAATGGTCGCCCGCGCAGCACGGGGATTCCCATCGCCTTGAAGTAGTTCGGGCTGATCACTCTGTGGTTGGCGGATGGCTCCTGGTTGGGGCCGACGGGAGGACGGCCCTCGATCTTGAACGACAGAAGGTAATCGCCCCGCATCGGAACGGTCTGAATCATGCCCGCTGCCGTCACGTCCGGGATGTTCTCGAGCCTCTCCATCAGTCTGTCGAAGAACGCAATCTTGAGGTGATCCTGCGGATAGCCGTTATTCGGCAGCGCGACGCGAAACGCCAGGACCTGCTCCGGACGGAATCCCGGATCGACGTGAATGAGCCGGGCGAAGCTTCGCAGCAGCAAGGAGGCCCCGACCAGCAGGACGACCGACATGGCCACTTCCATGATGAGCAGGCCGTTGCGGATCCAGCGGCCGCCCGACGCGGTCGAGGACCGTCCACCTTCCTTGAGCACCGTCCCAATCGTCGCGCGGGACGCCTGCCACGCCGGCGCCAGTCCGAAAAGGATGCCGGTCGCAACTGACACGACGAGCGCGAATGCCAGCACGGTGCCATCGATTGCGATTGAGCCCGCTCTCGGAATGGTGCCAGCGCCTAGCGTCTGGATCGGACGGATCGCCCAATAACCGATCAACACTCCGATGCCGCCTGCCGCGAGCGCCAGCACGACGCTCTCGGCCAGCATCTGGAGCATGAGCCGCAGACGGCCCGCGCCGAGCGCAGTGCGAATCGCGATCTCCTTGCCGCGGATCGAAGCCCGAACGAGCAGCAGGTTGGCCACATTGGCACAGGCAATCAGGATGAGCACGCCGACCGCTGCGAGAATGATGAGGAGCGCCGGCCGTATACGCTCGACCATGTTCGCGTGAAGACCGATGACTTCGGCGCTCTCGTTCGCGCTCGAATCCGGGTGCTGGACCGCGAGACGCTCCGCAATCGTCTTCATCTCGGCCCCCGCCCGCTCGATGGTGACGCCGGCCTTGAGACGGGCGATCAC
>JBKPTT010000276.1:0-18064 GCA_046735635.1 Acidobacteriota bacterium
GACTCTTCTCCCCACACAGTTCGTCCCGGAAAAAATGGGACGCATTGTTTCCGCGAAAGTCAGCTCGGACCGAGCGGACAGCAATCGTGCCGCCAACAATCGTGCAGTGCGCGATCCGATCGGCGTGGGAAACCTGTGCTGGGAGGAACGGCGCGTTATCGCTGACGGACGACCGCCCGGGAGTTGCGAGTGCGCGCGGTCTTACGCGCGGTGTTTCAATCGCCGCGTCGCCAATGCGAAATCGAGCGGCGCGATCTCCGAAGATCGATCCATGCGATTGGTGTCAACGACCGACGAGATGGATTGTTGATGGATGTTGTGAGGAACGGGCGCGCCCGATGGCGCGCCCGGTTCTCCAGTCGAGGGGTCGATCCGCGGTGCGGTTAACGAGGAGCCGGACCGCTGCCGCGACCAGCGCCGCCGCGCCCACCCGTCGCGGGCAGGAGCGACACGAGCTTGTCGTCGCGAAGCGAGACCGACTGGCTGACCGTGTCGAACACCATCGCCTGCGGGTCGTCCTTCGTGTAGGGCTTCCACTCGAGCGCTGGCTGGCTCGGATTGCCCGCCTTCGCGAAGTTGATCCACGCCTGCGACACCTTGTCCTGCAGCGCCAGGGCCACGGGACCACCGCCGGTCGCCGTCGTGATCTGCGGCACACCGAGCGCGTGGAAGCAGAACGCGAGCTCGGAGCAGTGGAACGACGTGATGCCGCCGTTGATCGGATACTCCCACGCGAACACGTAGTTGTAGACCGGCGCCTTCGACTTTTCGAGCTTGCGATTCAACAGGTTCTTCACGCCTGGGCGCGATCCGCCGGCGTAATACAACACGTCCTGGACCTTCTTCCGCGGAAACGCCTGGTTGAATTCGGCGGTGATCGCGCTCTTGTTTCCTCCGAACGCCGCAGTCAGCTGGTCGTCGATCTCCTTGTCGGTCCACTCGTTCTTGCGACCGTCGCCGCGCGTGAGGGTGCCCTGCATCTCGCTGAACACCGAGCCGGCCATGAGCGGAATGCTGTCGGCCCAGTCACAGAACTCACGCATGACGTACTCGTCGTCGGCAATGACCTCCCAATTCAGGTTGGGCCGCCCGACTTCCTGTGCCGCCGACCGCAGCGCTGCCGTTCCGGCGGTAATCAGCGCCGGGTAAGAGACGGTCTTCAGCTTGTCGATCTGATCGGCCGTGAGATTCAGGTTCTTCAACGTGTGGGCGGCGATTGTTTGCTGCCCCTTGATGCTCGCCGCGACGTCGGTCGTGCGATATGTGTTGTTGCCGCCGCTCTGCGCCGCAACCCTGTGGAAGAGCCCCTTGGCGGCAGGCATGTGCATCATGCGGACGACTTTCCCGCCGCCGCCCGACTGCCCGAAGATCATGACGTTGTTGGGGTCGCCGCCAAACGCCTGGATGTTCTGCTGCACCCATTGCAGGGCCGTCACCAGATCGGCCGTGCCGGTATAGCGTGAGTTCGCGTACTGCGGACCGTAGGCCGACAGATCGAGCGTGCCGAGAATGTTCAGCCGGTGATTCACGCTGACCACGACGACATCGCCGAACTCGCTGAGCGATCGCCCGTCGTACGCGTACGACTCCATCGACGACCCGTTCGTGAAACCGCCACCGTGCATCCAGACCATCACCGGCTTCTTCGCGGCGGGCGTGAAGTTCTGCGTCCAGACGTTCAGATACTGGCAGTGCTCGTTCGCGATGAAGTAGCGATGCGGGAACACCAGTTCGTCGCCACTGACCGTTGCCTGTTCCGGCGCGGGACAGACGGGACCCCACACCTGGGCATTCTTGATGCCATCCCACGGCTGCACTGCTT
Organism: Acidobacteriota bacterium; assembly: GCA_046735635.1. Taxonomy (GTDB): domain Bacteria; phylum Acidobacteriota; class Vicinamibacteria; order Vicinamibacterales; family 2-12-FULL-66-21; genus JALZOC01. Next base: position 1,823 of record JBKPTT010000276.1, read on the forward strand.
TCGGCAGACCGAACCGCTCGGCCTCCGCATAGCGGATCCCGAGGAACGACAGCGTCTTGCCCTCGCGGAGTCCGCGCAGCTTGCCGCACGAGGTCTGCACGACGGGCGGAGCGAGATTCGGGCCCGCCGCGCGCGTCTCCGCCGATCCCGCCGACGCGCGTTTCGTTTTGTCCTGCCCTGCGGCGTATTCGCTGAACCCGGCTGCGATTCCACCCAGGCACGCGGTCGTCCCCAGCATTTTTCGCCGGCTGATAGGACCCAGCGTCATATTCGACGATTCATCCGACATTAGTGCCTCCTTGCCGTCGACGTGCGTAGGATTTCCGGCTTTGCATGCAGATTACGCCGGCACCAGTGCATCCGTTTCGCGTGCACCTTGAACACGGGTGATGCGAGAGAGCGGAAAAACGTGGCAAAAGGCTACACGCACCGGCGCGTCATCGCAAGCCGATCGTATCGACGCCTCGGCCAGCACTCGTAATTGCATGCAAGCACGCCAACATCCGGGCGAGAGTCGGCCGAGACATCGGCTGCCCGACGTGGATGGCTACGAGCTCGCGCGCCGTTTGCGTCGCGCGGACCCCGCATCCTCCTGATCGCGCTGACCGGCTACGGGCAGGCGGCGGATGTCTCCGCCGCCCGCGGGATTCGACGCGCAGGTCACCTCGAAGGTGCGGGTGATGACGTTGGTGACGAGCGCGGCGGGACGTCTGAGCGACTGTTTCTGCGACCGGAGAGAATGTCGTTTCCGATCTCGCCCGGTTTCCGTCCGCTTCAAGCTCTACTTCCTGCTTGCTGCAGCGTCGACGGATCACGAAGCGACATCGCTCAGGCGAGCCGTTGCTCCACTTCCCTCTCGCCAGCCAGCACGTCGAACAGACGTGCACGTTCGAGCATCTCGCGGACCCGGCCGCTCGCGTTCACAATCCGCAGCGCGCCGTTCACCGCGACGGTCATGTTCAGCGTCCGGATGAGCTCGCCGACACCGGCGGCGTCGATTCTCTGCACCGCAGCCAGGTCCAGCTCGAGTCGGCGCTCTCCGCGGCGAAGGAGCGCGTGGACATCATGCCGCAGCGCGGAATTCACAGGTGCGCGAAGACGGTCCTCGACATGAAGGATGTGCGCTCTTTTGCAACACAGTGTCAGAATTACGCTCATAGTCCCCTCGTCCCGACAAACACGCTTCTAAGACATAGACGATCACAACAGCGGACGATCGACAGTAAAACACGCGTCCGGGTCTCGAAATTCCCGTGTCTCTAGAATGCGAACACGTCGGACCGGAATCACCGGCTTTTCGGCGGGCGGCGGCCTCAGGGCGGCGGATGGTGATCGGTTCAATCTGCAATCGGCAATACATCAGCAATCACCATTCATCAATCAGCATTTTGCCATCGTCGTCTTGGTGTAGACATTCGACACCAATATCTGGTAGTGTCGAATGTCGACACCATGACACGCCATCCGGTTCCGGACCTCCTGCCCGGCACCCTCGACCTGTTGATCCTGCGCACGCTGCAGAACGACCCCATGCACGGCTGGGCCATTTCCGAGCGCATCCAGCAGATCTCGCAGGATGTGCTGCAGGTTAACCAGGGGTCGCTCTATCCGGCGCTCCATCGTTTGGAACATCACGGATGGATCGACGCCGACTGGCGGACCTCGGAGCTGGGACGCCGCGCGAAGTATTACCGGTTGACCACCACCGGCCGGCGGCAGCTCGCGCTCGAGGCGGAAGAATGGGCACGCATGTCGGGCGCGATCAATCGCGTCATGAAGCTGGCGTGATCCCATGAGGACCGGTGATCTCAAGCTGCGGATTCGCGCCCTGATCTCCCCGCGCACCGTCGAACGCGAGCTCGATGAGGAGCTCGCCTTCCACCTCGAATGTGAAACGCGGAAGCTGATTGCCGCCGGGGCCGGTCCCGCGGAGGCGCGGCAACGCGCGCTCGCGCGATTCGGCCCGGTGCCGCTCGCGGCGGACCGGTGCCGCGACCAACGCGGCATTTCCTTCGTCGAGACGCTGGCGCGCGACCTCCGCTTCGCGTGGCGCACGCTCCGTCGGACGCCGCTCGTCGCGCTGACGGTCGTGTCGACCATCGCGCTCGGCCTTGGCGTTGTCACGGTCGCTTTCACCTTCTTCAATGCGTTCTTCTTCCAGGTGGACGCGGTTCGCAATCCCGGCGAGCTTTTCGCGGTGGAACGGCTGGATCGTCCCGGCTCCCGCTACGAGGTTCCGTTTTCGCGGTCGGAGTACGAGGCGATTCGCCGCGAAACGGACGTGTTCACCGATGTCGCGGCCGCGCGCCCGAGCTTTCCCACCCGCATCGACGGCCGCGCGGCCGTCGGCATGTTCGTGTCTGGCAACTTCTTCGACCTGCTTGGAGTCACCGCGGCGCGCGGACGCACGCTCACCGAAGCGGACAACGACGACGGAGGACGTGCGGTTATCGTGCTGAGCCACGAAGGGTGGGAGCAGTTGTTCGACGCGGACCCCGCAGTCGTTGGCCGGCAGCTCGTCCTCAATGGGCGTCCGTACGTCGTAATCGGTGTCATGCGTCAGGGCTTCCGGGGACTGCGCCAGGCGCCGCCGCACTACTGGGCTCCGCTTGCGCTGGTCGAGCAGTTCCGTCCGGCGGAGACGCGGGATGAAGGGTGGGTGGATGTCATCGGGCGACTGAAGCCGGGCACATCACCCGACGCAGCAGCCGCCGTGCTCACCGCGTGGGCCTCGGCGCAGCCGAAGATCCGCAAGCCTGGCGCATCGAAGGCTTCCCGCGAGGCGGGACCACTGGACGGCATCGTCGCGTTCAATCTGCGCGAGGCCCGTGGCGTGATCGCGAAGGATCGTCGTGAGGCGATGGCCGTGTTCGTGCCGATCCTGTTCGCATTCGGCCTGATTCTGATGATCGGATGCGCCAACGTGGCGAATCTGCTGCTCGCGCGCGGCCTGGCTCGTCATCGCGAGATCGGCATCCGCCTGTCGCTCGGCGCCACGCGCTCGCGGATCGTGCGGCAACTGCTGACCGAGAACCTCCTGCTCTCGTTGGTGGCGGCGGTTCTGGCGTTCCTCATTGCGCGCGCGCTGCTGGCTGGCAGCGTTCAGATGGTCATGAGCATCCTGCCGCCGGAGTTCACGGAACCGACCGACTCGGCGGGTCTGACGGTCCCACCCGCCGACTGGCGCGTGTGGGCGTTTCTCGTGGGCGGCGCGTTCGTGTCGACCGTGATGTTCGGTCTCCTTCCGGCGCTCCAGTCGACGCGCCTGGAGCTGGTGCGCGCGCTGCGCGGCGACGTGACAAAGGACGGACGTCCGGGCCGCGTTCGCCACATGTTGATCGGAAGCCAGGTTACGGCCTCCGCTCTGCTCCTCGTGTGTGCAGCGGTGTTTCTGCGCAGTACGTATTCGTCAGCGACCGCTCATGTTGGCCTCCGGACCGATGACACGCTGGTCGTCCGAGGAATGACCGAGTCGACGCGCACCGCGTTGATTCGCGCCCTCGAGGACGATCCCTCGATTGCATCCGTCGCAGCCTCGTGGCCGGAACCCATGCGCGGCGACATGTCCACGGATGCCGGCGTCGGCGATACCACGGTGAAAGTCGGGTGCAGACTCGTCTCGCCCGAGTACTTCGAACTGCTCGGCATCAGCGTGCAGAGGGGTCGCACTTTTGCTGCGGAAGAGCGCGGTCCCGCGTCGGCTGTCGTCGTGGTGTCCGACGCCGTCGCGCAGCGGTTCTGGCCCCATGGCGATGCACTCGGCCAGAGCATCCGTCTCAGCGGTTCGTCCGTCACCGAGCGCCCCTCGGCTACACCCGACGAGCCTCACGTTCCCGCGCAGGCCTACACGGTCATAGGCGTCGTTCGTGATGTGCGCAGCGCGCTGAAGATCTTCGAGTTTGACTACTCCGGCATCTATCTTCCGACCACGGTGAACCAGGCACACGCGTCGTTCGTTCTGCGGGTCCACGGCGATCCCGACGCGACACGTCGCGCGCTTCTTGACCGGCTCATGAAAATCGACCCCGCGCTCGGCGAGATCGCGTCGATGCGGATGATGGCGGGGCTCGAGGGAGCGATTCTCGAGGTGCTCTTGTGGTTAGCGGTAGGCCTGGGAAGTCTTGCACTGACACTCACCGTCTCGGGCCTGTTCAGCGTCCTGTCGTACCTCGTCGAGCAACGGAGGAGGGAGATTGGCGTGCGAATGGCGCTCGGAGCGACTCCGCGCGAGATCGTGACACTGGTGGTGTCGCAGTCGATGCGACCGATCGGAATCGGCATCCTCGCGGGGGGCGGACTCGCGGCCGCGCTGGCAACCGTGCTGCTGGCGACGCCGCTCGCGGACACGATTAGTGCCATGGTGCACCCTTACGATCCCCTCGCTTACGCTATCGGCCTCGCCGTCATCATCGCGACGTGTCTCGCCGCCGCCTTCGTTCCCGCGCGGCGCGCGGCGCACATCGATCCGAACGCCACGCTGCGCGCCGCCTGCGCGCGCGGTGATCCGCCGTGAACTCGAACGAGCTCACGCCGCGTGCCCGCCGAGCGCAGCCCACCCGCCTGTCGGGTTGAACCTGGTTGCAGTCAGCCGATAGTGAGAGGATGGTGTTCTAGGGAACTCTGTCGATCCCGCTCGAAGGAGGCGGTATGCAAAAATCCACCAGCAGGAAGATCGGACGACGGTCGTTTCTGAACACCGCAGCGGGTGCAGTCGCCGGATCGGCGTTCGCGTCGAGCGCGCTCTCCTACGAGCGGATCCTGGGTTCGAACGACAGGATCGCGCTCGGACACATCGGTGTGGGCCATCGCGGCATCGGTCTTCACCAGATGGTGTCGCGCCTCAAAGATACGCACAACGTCGAAACCACCGCGATTTGCGACCTCTGGAAAACCAACAGGGAACGGGCGGTTGCCGACACGACACGCTACTACGGCCGCGGCCCCCGCGCGCTGCAACATCCCGAAGAACTGTTGTCGCTGAAAGATCTGGACGCAGTCCTCATCGCCACGCCCGAGCACGCGCACTCGCCGATGTTGAAAGCGACCGTCGAGTCTGGGAAGGACGCCTACTGCGAAAAACCGATGGGGAACGTTCTCGACGAGGTCAAAGCGGCACGTGACGCCGTCAGGCAGCGCACGCGTGTCGTTCAGATCGGCACGCAACACCGGAGCGAGCCGTATCAACTGGCCGCTCGTGAAGTGGTACGAAGCGGAGCCCTTGGTGATATCAGCAAGTACGAGATCGTGTGGAACTACAACGGGCCGCGGTGGCGCGGCCGTCCGGAAGTCGAGCGAATCCGCGAGCAGGACACCGACTGGACTGCGTGGCTGATGGGGAAACCGCGGCGTCCGTTCGATCCCCGGTTGTACTTCGAGTTCAGGCTCTATAAGGAGTTCTCCAGCGGTATCGCCGACCAGTGGATGAGTCACGGCATCGATCTGGTCCACTTCTTCATGAACGAACAGCCGCCGCGGTCGGTGATGGCCCACGGAGGCGTCTACGCGTGGCACGACGGCCGCGAAAACCCCGATACCTTCCAGGCGCTGGTCGAGTACCCGGCGTTCCTCGTCAGCTACTCGACGAGCTTCGGCAACGACTGCGACAGCTTCTCGCGCATCATGGGCAAGAAGGCGACACTCGTGAACATCGGCGGCGAGGGCAGCCCGCGTTGGAAAGTCGTCGAAGAGAAGGGGAACCATGAAGACACGCCGACGATCGAACGGGCGGAGCGCTGGGTCACGCTTCCCGGCGACGACAAGCCAGGCCCAATCAACATCGGAGACGAGGATCTGTCACATCTGACGAACTGGTTCGAGTGCCTGCGCAGTCGCAACACGCGCACGAATGCGACGGTCGACCAGGGCTTTCTGCACTCGGTCGCGTGCATCATGGCAGCCCAGTCGTATTGGCAGGGAAAGCGGATCTACTACGACGCGAGGACCGAACAGATAACCGACAGTGCACCTCGCCTCTGACTCGGCGTTTGAAATCCCACCCCTCGTACCCAGCTCGACCTCGGCGAGTCGGGCGGCGCTTGGGCACACATCAACCGACGTTCTCGAACGACGGTGGCGCCCGGGTTGCAAAACAGCACGACAACAGGTGTAACGATGGGATCACGGTCCAGCTCCACAAAACGATCGGCGAAGGAGCCGAAGAGCGACCCCGCAGTTTCGTACGACGACTTCAAGGAGTACGAGGGACGGCAGTACACCGGCATGAAGATCGGCCGAAGTCACAAATGGCATTACGACCAGGGCGAGTGGAAGGAAAAGAAAATCACGCCCGGGCGTACAACCTCAGGTCAATCGGAGCAGCCCGCCGAAGTTACGACGCGCAAGCGCAAAGCCCGCCGGTCGGTGCCGAGCGTTAAGCGAGCGACCCGGCGAGAGCGAGCGAGCCGCGCGTATCGAGTTCGTCGCAGGCAGGATTCTCGAGCTTAGACATGCGATTACTGGCCAGCACGGAAGCGCTGGCCAGGCCAACCGCTCCGCTGGTCCACCCAACCGAAGTTCCCCTCCGCACGTCCAACTATGGCCACTGTGGATATACTTACGCGGCGTCGACGCACCCCGAATCGCTCCATGAGGTGATCCATGACTCCACCGACCGTCCAGTGGGACATGTTGAAGCAGGATTTGCGGTACACCGCCCGCACGCTCAGACGCGCACGGGGATTCGCACTCACCGCCATCCTGGTCACCGCGCTTGGCGTGGGCGCCAACACCGCGGCCTTCTCGGTCGCGGACTTTGTGCTGCTCCGTCCTCTGCCTTTTCCCGATCCGGATGCGCTCGTGCATCTGTGCGAAGGCCCGCGCACCGGCGGCGGCTGGGGCTGCATGAACGAATTGTCGCCGGCCAACTATCGCGACTTCCACACCCTGAGCTCGTCGTTCGAGGCGATGGGTGCGTTTACGGGCAGCGCCGCGAATCTCGTGGGCATCGGCGAGCCGCGCCGTCTCGCGATCGCCCCGGTGACCGCGGAAGTGCTCCCTCTGCTCGGTGTTCCGCCCGCGCTCGGACGTGTGTTCGACGCCCACGGGGACGATCGCGGCGCGGCGGTCATCAGTTATGGATTGTGGCAGTCGCAATTCGGAGGGGACCCGTCGGTGGTCGGGCGGACGGTCCGTCTTGACGGTGTGCCCCATACGATCATCGGCGTCATGCCTCGGGACTTCTACTTCCCGACCCGCAATGTTCAGCTTTGGACGGCGCTGACGTTCCGCGACGAGAATTACGCGGACCGGACTGACACCTATATTCACGGAGTCGCTCGGCTGAAACCGGGCGTCACGTTCGAGCAGGCGCGCGCCGACCTCGACGTCATTGCCGCTCGCCTGTCCCGCGATTACCCCGACACCAACGCCGAAACCGGGATCAGCTTCTTCAGAATGCGGGACAACATGTCACCGCGTTTTCGCGTCATGCTGATGGCGCTCGGAGGCGCGAGCCTCTGCCTGTTGCTCCTGACATGCGCCAATCTCGGCAACCTCTTACTCGCAAGGGCCGCGGCGCGCGAACGCGAGCTGGCGGTGCGCGCGGCGCTCGGCGCCGGACAGGAACGGCTGATACGTCAGCTCGTCACCGAGAGCGTGATCCTGACACTGCTCGGCGGCGCCGCAGGTCTGCTCGTGGCCGCCATCGGCGTCCCGTTGTTCGCCAGCCTCGTTCCCGACACGCTGCCGATCGCCACGCAACCCGTTCTCGATCTGCGGGTAACCACGTTCGCGGCGGTGTTCACGGCCCTCACTGCGCTCGGGTTCGGTCTCTTGCCCGCGCTTCGTGCCGGACACAGGGCGACATTCGATGCACTTCGCGAAGGCGGCCGCGCCGGCGGCGGCGCGAAACAACGCCTACGGTCCGCGCTGGTCACGATCGAAGTGACGATGTCGGTGGTGCTGCTGATTACGTCGGGCCTTTTGATCAGAGCTGTCTGGCGCGTACAGGCCGTCGACCCCGGCTTCGCGCCGGAGAACGTGTTCGCGCTGAACATCGCGCTCCCGCGGCCCAAGTACGACAAGCCGCTCGATCGCGTCCAGTTCTACGATCGCGTCCTCGAGCGAGTGCGGGCGCTGCCCGGTGTGCAGAGCGCAGCGTTCACCAGCGGCCTGCCCATGTTAACAACTGGTCTGGTCACGGCCGTCGAAATCCCCGGCAGGCAAAAGCCCCGCGCCCGCGTCGATGTCGTCAGCCATCGGTGGGTAACCCCGGGGTACTTCAGGACGATGGGGATACCGCTTCACCGCGGCCGCGACATTGAAGGCGGCGACCGCGGCGACTGTGTTTGGGTCGCGGTGGTCAGCACTTCATTCGCCGAACGCTACTGGCCCGGTCAGGATCCGATCGGCAGGACGCTTCGACATCTCGATCACACTCGCACCGTCGTGGGCGTGGTCGGCGACATCCGGGTCCGCGGTCTCGAACGGACGAGCGAGCCGCAGATGTACGTGCCGGCCGCGCAAGCGCCGGATCCATTCCCCGGCGGGTTCGATCCCAAAGAGTTGGTGATTCGGCATTCAGGCCAGGGCGCGGCTGCGCTCGTACCGGCAGTCCGCCAGATCGTCCGCGCGATCGACGCCGAGCAGCCGATTTCCGACGCGCGTGCGATGGAGGACGTGATTGCAGGTGAAACCGCCACCCGGCGGGGCCAGCTCCAGGTGCTGAGCGTGTTCGCCGTTGTCGCCGTTCTGCTCTCCGCGGTCGGGATTTATGGACTGCTGGCCTACACGGTCTCGCAGCGCTCGCAGGAAATCGGAGTACGTCTGGCACTCGGCGCGGAGCCGGCGCGGGTCGGACGGATGATCCTCGCCGACGGCATGCGCCTGGCGCTATACGGCAGCGTGCCGGGCGTTTTGGCCGGCTACGCCGGCGCTCGCGGGATGAGTGCTTTGCTCTTCGGCGTGGCACCCAGCGATCCTGCGACTTTCGCCGTTGCCGTCAGCGTAGCGCTGCTGACGGTGCTGGCCGGCACCCTCGTGCCGGCGTGGCGAGCCGTCCGGCTGTCTCCGATGTCGGTACTCAGATCCCAGTAGCGAAGCTGCTGACGATCTCGGACGCGATAGACTCCGACAACCGTGTACAACCTCGCAGACGATCTCGTCGACCGCCACGTCAGGGAAGGGCGCGGTGATCGTCTGGCTATCCTGTCGGACGGACGGCAGATCACCTACCGCGAGCTGTCTGAAAACGTCAACCGGGTGGGTGACGGCCTCAGGACGATGGGGGTCGGCGCGGGCGCTCGCGTCCTGCTGATCCTCCTCGATTCGCCTGAATTCATCCACGCATTTCTGGGCGCGGCAAAGATTGGGGCTGTCCCCGTGCCCACCAACACGACGCTTCGAAGCACCGACTACGCGTACTTCCTCGAGGAGAGCGGGGCTGCTGCCGTCATCGTGCACTCGGCGCTGCTCAGCGAGGTGGCGCCTGCGTTGAAAGCATCGAGCCAGAGTCTCGAGAATCACGTCGTTGTCGTCGGCGCGCCCGTCTCCGGTTACCTTCATTGGGATGATTGGCTCGGCCGACGATCGGCTGCCCTCGACCAGGCCTCGACGACAGCGACCGACGTCGCGTTCTGGCTTTGGACGTCGGGCAGCACCGGCAGGCCAAAGGCGGCGGTACACCGTCATGGCGACTGGGCGTACTGCGCCGAGAACTACGCGCGCGGCGTGTTACGAATAGCGGCTTCGGACGTCACGTTTTCGTCGTCCAAGCTCTTTCACGCCTACGGACTCGGCAACAGTCTGGCCTTCCCACTGCACGCGGGCGCCGCAACCGTGCTCGCCCCGGCCAGGCCGCAAGCGAAGAGCGTGTTGGCGATCGTTCAGCGGACGCGTCCGACGCTGTTCTTCTCGGTGCCGACGTTATACGCCGCGATGCTGCAGGAAGCGCGCGACGCCGAGTACGATTTAGCGAGCGTGCGGCTCGCGATCTCGGCCGCCGAGCCGCTTCCCGCGGAAATCTTCCGGCGCTGGAAGGAACGATTCGGTATCGAGATCCTCGACGGCCTTGGCTCGACCGAACTCCTGCACATCTACGTCTCCGCGCGTACGGGCGAGGTGCGTCCCGGAAGCAGTGGCACGCCCGTTCCGGGTTACGACGTTCGCGTCGTCGACCTGGAGGGGAAAGATGCGCCCGCTGAAACCGTCGGCGATCTGCTGGTCGCCGGCGACAGCAGAGCCGTGTCGTACTGGAATCGACCCGAGCTCACCGCCGATCGAATGCGCGGCCGGTGGTTCGTCACCGGCGACAAGTACACCGTCGATGCGGACGGGTACTACTGGTATGCGGGACGCGCCGACGACATGTTCAAGGTGTCGGGTCAGTGGATCTCGCCGATCGAGATCGAGAACACGATCGTCGAGCATGCGTCAGTACTCGAAGCTGCCGTCGTGGCCTTCCAGGAGGAATCCGGACTGCACTCCGTCAAAGCGTTCGTCGTCGTTCGGGAGGGCTGCACTCCCGGCCCGGAGCTCGCGAAGCAGCTCCAGGACTTCGTCAAAAGCAGATTGACGCCCTACAAGTGTCCACGGCGGATCGAATTCCTGTTCGAGCTGCCAAAGAGCGCCGCGGGAAAAGTTCTCCGATACAAACTGCGGGAATTGGCGTAAGCGCGCTGCTGGCCTCAACGTGGAGCGGACTTCGCGAGGACCCATAGTCCGATCAGCGCGAGGACAACGAGGTTGGGGAACAGCAATGGCGCCATTGGCGGCGCACCGGACAGAATGCGATCGAACATCGTCGCACCAGGATTTCGAAGATCCGCCGCCAGGTGGAGGCCGAAGCCGAGCACGCCGACGATCGCCTGCACGAACAGGACGAGCGCGCAGAGTCCGAGATACGCGTCGGTCACGCGCACGAGAAACGGCACGAGCAGAAACCCGACGGCCAGCGCGCTGCTCGCGACGGGCACCCACTCGAAGGGATTGAAAAAGCCGTTCTGTGCATGGTCGGTCAGGCTGAAGATGAAATTGCCCACGAACCCACCGAGCGCGAGCAGCAGCATCCATAACGCCCATTCGATCGTTCTCGGGTCGACCAGCCGGTTCGCGATGAGCAACAGGCCCAGCCCCGCATATGCCAGGGGAGCGGCAAACGGTGCCGCGTATGTCAGGCTGCGAATGGTTCGCGCGTAGAAGAACTGGCTGTCGAGGTGCAGCACCACCCCCGCGAATCCGACCGCGATAGCGGACCAACCGACGACATAGCCGACACGGCGCCATACGACGGGCCGTGCAGAGCGCAGCGCCACCGCGAACACGAGCGCAACCGCGGCCACGCCGGAAAAGAACAGCGGAACGTATTCGGATCGTTCGCGAAACTGGTTCGTCGAGTGCGCGAGAAACACGTCGGCGACGAGACCAGCGAAGTTGAAGAGCGCGAACAGCTCGATCCAGAGCTGGTGGTCGGTCGACCATCGCTGCCACGGCGCGTGCAGGCTACCGTTGTCCATGCCGGCGTCTAAGGTCCTCGGCCTGGGCTCGCAGTTCCACGGTCCGGGCGAGCATCGGGTAGTTGCCATGCCACTGGACGAAATCCGCGCCGCCCATGAACGCCCCATGTTTCGACGTTCGCCCGTCGTAGTGCCACAGATCGAAATACACGAAGTCGATCGGCTGCGAAAATGGCGGGGTCGTCAGCACGTTGTCCTTTCTGAGCGCCGCCATCAGGTCCGAAGCCTGCTGGACCTGCTGGTTGGTGCTGGCAACGACCTTCTCGGCCTCGGCATACACGCGATCGATCAGCGTCCTGGCGTGGCACTGGTTGCAGATCTGCTTCATCTCCGCCTGCGCGCGGTCCTTGTTCGGCCGCGGCTTCGTAACAGGATCGGCCAGGTAATAGGAGAGGCGATCCGACGGGTCGTGCGTCACCTTCTGTCCGTTCAGCCCGCTCATGTGGCACGTAGCGCACGTCGGCACGAACATGTCGCGCGTCGTTAACGCCCGCGGCGGAGCGGACAGGTTCAGCAGGCGCTCCTGCGCGTGAAACATGACGCCGTGCTTCGATTCCTCGTAGATTTCGAGCTGGGAATGATCGGGCCCGAGGTGACACTGGCCGCACGTGGTCGGCAGCCGGGCAATCGCGACCGAGCTGGTATGGCGCGTGTGACACGCCGTGCACGTGCCGATCGTGCCGTCTTCGTTCGGCTTTCCGATGCTGTGACAGTTCGCACAGCCGCTCCCCGCGGCCGACGCTCCCTCAAGGGCGACAAGCGGGTGCGGCGGGCGTTTGGCGTAGCCGGGCTGGTACCGTTCGGCGTACTCCACCTGTTCCGGCTTCAATCCCTCTTGGCCGTAGACCGCCGCCCACGACACTGCCGCATGCCGGCTTCGAAGAAACTCGTCGTAAATCGGCGCGTGGCAACTGCGGCAGTTTCCAGCCGTCAGCTTCGTCACAATCGTGAAGCCGTGATGCTCCACGCCTGATTGCTTGTCGGCTGGTTGATGGCAGTCCAGGCAGTTGATGCCGCGCTCGGCGTGCCGGCTCATCTCGTACTCGTGGACAATCGAGTACTGCTGGCGCGTGTGGCACTCCGCGCACTTCCCCGACGCGCGCACGAACGAGGCCGCAGGCTGCTCGGTTTCGACACGGGGCCGCGCGCGATTGATGAGAAATGCGCCAACGATGAGCGCAAACGCAATCGTCACGGCGATAAAGACTCCGCGAAAAGTCATACCGAGAGCATACGCGCGGTGCGTTGAATTCGCCCAGATGTGAAGGTGGCGATCCAGAATCGCGTCGGGGCCTGAGGGGGACGCGACGGTTCCGGATCAGTGGATCCGTCGCGACATCAGCATACTCAAAGGAGTGAAGACGTCTCGTCTTCCGGCGTCCACTCCAGCAGATCGCCAGGCTGGCATTTGAGCTCGCGGCAGAGCGCATCGAGCGTCGAGAACCGCATCGCGCGAGCCTTGTTGGTCTTCAGCACGGAGAGGTTCGCGATCGTGATGCCGATCCGCTCCGCGAGGCCGGTCAGCGTGAGGCGACGATCGAGCAGCAGATGATCCAGCTTGACGCGAATGGCCATCGGTCCGTCCTCAAATCGTCAACGATTGATCTTCGTCGAGGCGAGTGCCGACCCGGAAGACTTCCGCGAGCGCAAGGATGATGAGGCCGTGCCCGATCGCGAAGACGCTGAGGTGGGGCCGCGCGACGAACTGCAAACTTTGCACGGCGAAGTGGGTCATCGCATAGTGGTTCTCGAAGTACACCAGCGAGGCACGAGCCATCTCGCCGACGATTACAGCCCAGCCGATCGCGCGGACTCGGCCGGCGTTGGCGGCAGCGAACGGATGGCCCGCGCGGACCGAGCGCACGAGCGACCGCAGCAGGCCCAGCACCCAGAGCGCGAGACCGAACGTACAAATCGCAAGCACCAGGTTCGCGACGAAAAAGGCGCCCCAGCGCGGCGGGAACCGAAGCGTGCCGGTGAGATCCAGGAGTTGGGCCTGCGCGATGCCAAGGGCGGGCGCCGACGCCCGCAACGTGGGATCGTCGAAGCGAACCGATACCGGAATCGCCATCGTGACGTTGGGACGCCCCGCGTCGATATTGAGGGCGCCGTCAGGACCGATCTGGATGGCGACAACCGCGCCCGCCAGGGTCAAAAGCACGGTCACCACCAGGACGACTGCCACTACATACCAGGCGATGTTCACCACAACGAACAAGACCGACGGTGCGGGGGATCTCTTGATGGGCTGCACGGCTTGAAACCTCCGGCCGACGCCGGCTCCTGAAGCCGGCGTCTTTATCGATATACGATAATTCTATATCGATGTTCAATACGGACGCGCTGGCGCGCTGGAGAGGAGTTCCCTACGAGCCCGATCCCAGACGCTTGCGGAGCAGCAAGTTCCGATGGCCGCGCGGATGGTCGTCGATCGTCGCCACGACCTCGAAGCCGTGCCTCGTATAGAACGCCGGCGCCTGGAAGGAGAACGTCATCAGCACAATCTGCGTGCACCCGCGGCGTGTCGCCTCCTCCTCGGCAGCCAGAAACAGCTGGGTGCCGAGTCCCCGACGACGTCGCGACTCCTCCACCCAGAACTGGCGCAACTCGCACGTGCCGCCCCATGTGTTCCCGCAGATTCCCGCCACGATTCGACCGCGCTCGCGAACAAAGAAAGCGAGCAGCTTGCCGTCCGCAATGTCAGTGGTGCTCGAGTTGAACTCGTAGATCCGATCTTCCAGGTACTGCACTTCATCTGGCGTCGGCTCGACGGGGATCAGTGACATGTTGGTCATACGCGCACCCCTCCGACGCCTGCGCCCGGTGCTCCGGGTCGCTTTCGTCGAGCGCTCAGCGTACGCGTTTGAGGCCGGCGAGCGCCAGCGCGCCGCCGGCAACGAGCAGGGATGCCGCTGCATACGCCGGCAGACGCGCCGCGGTCGCCGCGCCGTGATCGAGGACGAGGCGGCGCTCCTCGGTTCCGTCAATCTTCCCGTGCGCGGTCTGCGCGAGGCGCAGCACCTGAGCAAGGTGAAGCGCGCGACGGGTGGTCGTCTGCGCGATCTGCTCGCGGCAGCTGAATCCGTCCGCGATGACGATGGTCGTCGCCGCGGATCGGCGGACCTCTGGCAGGAGGACGCGCTCGCCTACGCGGATCGACACGTCGAAATGATCGGCCTCGAAGCCGAACGACCCGGCCATCCCGCAGCAGCCGCTGTCGGGAGCGTGCAGGCGCGCGCCGATCGATTGCAGCACTTGGCAGTCGTCGTCTGATCCGAAGATGGCCTTCTGATGGCAATGCGCGTGATAGAGCACGTCCGCTTCCAACCGCGGAAGGTCGAAGCGCGCACGATGACGCTGCACGAACTCGCCGACCAGGCAGACGAGATCGGCGAGTCGCGCGGCCTCGGCATTGCCGTGGAGGAGGTTCTTCATCTCGTCGCGAAATACCGCCGCGCAGCTCGGTTCGAGCACGACGACAGGAATGCGTGCGCGCACCGCCGGTCGCAGCGTGTCGAGCACCGAGAGGAGCATCCGCCGCGCGAGCGGCAGCAGGCCGTAATCGTACAGCGGTCGGCCGCAGCAAACGCTGGCACGCGGAACGATCACAACGAACCCCGCCGACTCGAGCAGTTCGACGGCGGCAATGGCCGTTTCGGGATGGAAGTGATCGTTGAAGGTGTCGGGCCACAGCACGACCGCGCGTTCGGGTGAGCGCGTCTCGAAATCGAATGCGTGCGGACGCGTGCGGTGCATCCATTGCACGAACGTCTCTCCTGCGAACGCGGGGATGCGGCGTCGGGATGGCATGCCGGCAATCAGCCTCGCGATCGGCGCCGTCACCCGATTCTGCGTCACGAAATTGACGATTGCCGGCGCGGTCGCCGCCGCGCGCGCCCACCAGTGAATCAGCCCGAAGGCCCACGCGCTTCGGGGCCTCCAGTGATGCTCGTAATAGTGGGACAGAAACTCGGCCTTGTAGGTCGCCATGTCCACGTGTACGGGGCACTCTCCCTTGCAGCCCTTGCACGCGAGGCAGAGATCGAGCGCGTCCTTCACGTGGTCGCTCTGCCACGCGCCGCTCACCGGATCGCCTTCGAGCATCTCCCACAGGAGCCGCGAACGGCCGCGCGTCGAATGCATCTCTTCCCGGGTGACCTGGAAGCTCGGGCACATCGTTCCGCGATCGGTGCGCCGGCATTCACCCACACCCACGCACCTCATCGTCGCTCTCGAGAACAGCCCCTTTTCTTCCGGGAAATGGAAGTGCGTGTGCAGCTGCAACGGCGCGTAGTCCGATCCGTAGCGCAGGTTCTGGACGATTGGATTGGGATGAACGATCTTCCCCGGGTTCATCCGGTTCGACGGATCCCAGACTTTCTTGAACTCGGCGAACGCGTGCATCAACGCCGGTGAAAACATCTTCGGCAACAGCTCGGCCCTGGACTGGCCGTCACCGTGCTCGCCGGAGAGCGATCCACCAAGCCCGACCACCAGGTCGGCGGCTTCGTCGAGAAAGCGCCTGAAGGTCGAGATCCCGTCGTTCGTGAAGAGATCGAAATTGATTCGCGTGTGCAGGCAGCCCTGGCCGAAGTGGCCGTAGAAATCGCCGATGTAGTGATAGCGATCGAGCAGCGCGCGGAGTTTTCGCAGGTACTCGCCGAGGCGCTCCGGTGGGACCGAGGAATCCTCCCATCCTTCCCACGTCGGATGATCCGAGGTGACGTGCGCGGTCGCGCCGAGCCCGGCTTCGCGCGTGCGCCAGATTTGCTGTGCGTGTCCCAGATCGTCG
>JBKPTT010000277.1:0-40186 GCA_046735635.1 Acidobacteriota bacterium
CGTGTGGGTCATCGCCGAAACGACCGATTTACCCACTCACTTCGCCCGTATCGTCGTAACCGACGACCGCGGGCGCTACCTGGTACCGGATCTGCCGAAAGCGAATTACACCGTGTGGGTGCGCGGGTACGGGCTCGTGGACTCGCCGAAGACCAAGGCTCAGCCTGGGAAGAATCTGAACCTCACGGCAGTGCCTGCGCCAGATCCGCGGGCAGCCGCGGAGATTTATCCCGCGGGCTACTGGTTGTCGCTCCTGAAGGTGCCGGAGAAGAGCGAATTCCCCGGCGGCGCTGGCATCGGGCAAAGCGTGAAAAGTCAGCAGGACTGGATCCGCATGATCAAGTCCGGAGGGTGCACGGCATGCCATCAGCTTGGAACCCTCGGTACGCGGCGAATTCCGAAGGAGCTTGGGACATTCCCGACTTCCGTGGCGGCGTGGGAACGGCGGCTGCAATCGGGGCAAGCCGGCAACAACATGGTCTCGACGTTGAATCAGATCGGGCACGAGCGCGCGCTCGCGCTGTTTGCCGACTGGACGGATCGGATTGCCGCTGGGGAAGTGCCGCAGCCGCCTCCGCGTCCGCAGGGCCTTGAGCGCAACATCGTGATCACCGAGTGGGACTGGGCGGATCCCAAGGCGTACCTGCACGACGAGGTTTCGACGGATCGGCGCAATCCAACGCTCAACGCGAACGGCAAGATTTACGGTTCCCTCGAGCTCAGCGCGGATTACCTGCCGGTGCTGGATCCGGTCGAGAACTCGATCGGCCGTGTGCCGTTGACCGTGCGCGATCCGAATACGCAGCCGACCTCAGCGCTCATGATTCAGCCGTCTCCCATGTGGGGCAGCGAGCCCATCTGGACGAGCAAGAACAACGTCCACAATCCCATGTTCGACGAGCGAGGACGCGTGTGGATCACGTCGGTCGTTCGGCCGCCGGATAATCCCGCGTTTTGCAAACAGGGCTCGGACCACCCATCGGCCAAGCTCACGCCGCTCGATCGGTCCGGCCGCCAGCTCGCGATGTACGACCCGGGAAGCGGCAAGCTCGCCCACATCAGCACGTGCTTCAGCACGCATCATCTGATGTTCGCCGAGGACGCCAACAACACACTCTGGACGAGCAGCGGCGGCGGAGGCGGCGTCGTCGGCTGGTTGAACACGAAGATGTTCGACGCAACCCACGACGAGGAAAAATCGCAGGGCTGGACCGCGCTCGTCATCGACACGAACGGCAACGGGAAGCGCGACGACTACGTCGAAGCGAACCAGCCGCTGGATCCGACGAAAGACAAGCGGTTTGGCGGCGCGTTCTACGCCGTCTCGCCGGCGCCGGACGGATCGGTGTGGGGCTCCGTGCTTGGCTATCCCGGCACGGTCGTGCGGCTCGCGCCGGGTGAGCATCCTCCCGAGACAGCGCTCGCGGAGGTGTACGAGCCGCCGATGAAGAACGGCGTTCCGGTGGAGGGCTACTCGCCCCGCGGTATGGACATCGATCGGAATGGCGTCGCGTGGATCGCGATGGCGAGCGGGCACATGGGCAGTTTCGACCGCCGCAAGTGCAAGGGGCCGCTCAACGGTCCGAACGCCACCGGCCAGCAGTGCCCCGAAGGCTGGACGTTCTACAAGGAACCGCTGCCGCAGCTCAAGAACGTCACCGACTCGGGCAGCGCCGAGGCGAGTTATTACACGTGGGTCGATCAGTTCGACACGTCGGGGCTCGGCCGCAACACGCCCATCGACACGGGCAACGCGTCTGAGGGACTGCTGGCGCTGAAGGACGGGAAGTTCGTCGTGTTCCGGGTTCCATATCCCACCGGCTTCTACACGAAATGGATGGACGGCCGCATCGACGATCCGAAGGCCGGCTGGAAAGGCAAGGGCATCTGGTCGACCGTCAGCACGCGCGCGCCGTTCCACATGGAAACGGGCAAGGGGACGACGAGCAAGGTGATCAAGTTCCAGATGCGGCCCGACCCACTCGCGAAATGAAAATTGCCAGGATCGCCGGAATCGCCGGAATTGCCAGAATTGATTTTTCAATGATGGCGATTCTGGCAATTCTGGCAATTGTGGCAATACGCGCCCAGACGCCGAAGCCGAACATCCTGTTCATCCACGCGGATGACCTCGGCTACGGCGACCTGAGTGTGTACGGCCAGCAGAAGTTCCAGACGCCAAACATCGATCGCCTCGCGTCGAGCGGCATTCGATTCACCAACTACTATGCGGGCAGTACCGTCTGCGCACCGTCACGCAACGCGCTGATGACGGGTCAGCACACGGGCCACGCCTGGGTCCGCGGCAACATGGCCGGGAACAGCCTCCGCGTCGAGGATCGCACCATCGCAATGGCGCTGCGTGATGCGGGGTATCGCACCGCCATGATCGGCAAATGGGGACTCGGCGAGACGGCCTCGCCCGGACGGCCGGATCGCAAGGGCTTCGAGTACTCGTTCGGATACCTCTCGCAAACCCACGCCCATAGACAGTTCACCGATCATCTGTATCGCAATGGCGAACGCGTCGAAACGAATCCGAATGAATATTCCAACGATCTCTTCACGAAAGAAACGATGTCGTTCATCGAGCGAAACGACCGCCGGCCGTTCTTCATCTACTTGAATTACACGGTCCCGCACGCGGAGCTCCGAGTGCCCGACGATTCACTCGAGCCGTTCACGGGGAAGTTTCCGGAAACGCCGTTCGTCAACAAGACCGCCGACTCGAAACTCACTGGTCCCGACGAACCGTCGCTCGGGTACCGTTCGCAGTCCACGCCGCATGCCGCGTTCGCGGCGATGATCACGCGCATGGATCGCGACGTCGGGCGCATCGTCGATCTGCTGCGGACGCGCGGACTCGCCGACCGGACGCTGGTGGTGTTCACGAGCGACAACGGGCCGCACAAAGAAGGCGGCGCGGATCCCGATTTCTTCAACAGCTCGGGAGGGCTACGCGGGATCAAGCGCGACATGTACGAAGGCGGCATCCGCGTGCCGATGGTCGCGAGCTGGCCGGGCGTCATTCCCGCGGGCGCAACGAGTGAGTACGCAGCCGCGCACTGGGACTGGTTTCCGACGCTTCTCGAGATTGCGGAAAGCCCGCAGCCGCGCGGACTCGACGGCGTTTCAATCGTGCGCGCGCTGCACGGACAGACACAGCCAGCGCACGACTTCATGTACTGGGAATTTCACGAGCGAGGCTTCCAGCAGGCCGTGCGGATGGGCAACTGGAAAGCCGTCCGGCTCGCGAAGGACAAGCCGCTGGAGCTCTATGATCTGTCGACGGATGTGAAGGAGACGACCGACGTCGCCTCGAAGCACCCCGACATCGTCGCGAAGATCGAGCGCTACCTCGCGAGCGCCCGCACGGAAAATCCGAATTGGCCGATCAAATGAATCGCCGCGAATTTCTGACGAGCGCGAGCGCCGCGACCATGCTGCCATCCCGCCGAAGCCCGAAGGGCGGAGGCGGACCTCAGTCGTCTCCCCAAACCAGAGACCGTGAGATCTGGACCACGCTGCTCCGCAAGGTTGGCGATCCTGTTCTAAATAACCTGGCGGCCGGCACGCTGAAGGCGCGAATGCCGGTGGAGCAGCGTTCTGGGGGCAATCGTCAGTCGGTCACGCACCTCGAAGCGATCGGCCGGCTGCTATCGGGGATGGCGCCCTGGCTCGAGCTCGGCGGCGATCCATCATCAGAAGGACGGCTGCGCGAGCAATACGCGGCGCTCGCTCGCAAGGCGATCGCGCAGGCCGTCGATCCGGCATCGCCTGATTTCCTGAACTTCAACCAGGGCTCGCAGCCGCTCGTCGATGCGGCGTTTCTCGGCCAGGCGGTCGTTCGCGCGCCGCGCGCGCTCCGCGACTCCCTCGATATCAAGGCGAGCCGGAACCTCGTCGCCGCGCTGGAATCCACGCGCGTCATTCAGCCGTCGTTCAGCAATTGGCTGCTGTTCTCGGCCATGGTCGAAGCGACGCTCGCCAAGCTCGGCGCGCGGTGGGATCGTGTGCGGGTCGATTATGCGCTGCGGCAGCACGACGAATGGTACAAGGGTGACGGCGCGTACGGAGATGGTCCTGCATTTCACTGGGACTACTACAACAGCTTCGTGATCCAGCCGATGCTGCTCGACGTTCTGGATGTGTTTCGCGACGAGCACACGGCGTGGAAAGAGCTTGCTGCGAAGGTCGAGGAGCGTGCCGCGCGATATGCGGCGGTGCAGGAGCGATTCATCGGTCCCGACGGCACCTACCCTCCAATAGGACGCTCGCTCGCCTATCGCTGCGGTGCCTTTCACCTGCTCGCAACGATGGCGCTTCGGCGCGCGCTGCCGACCGAGGTCGCAGCCGCCCAGGTTCGTGGCGCGCTGACGTCGGTAATCCGCAAGACGCTCGATGCTCCGGACACTTTCGACGACTACGGGTGGCTGCGGATCGGGTTCTGTGGGCACCAGGACGGCATCGGGGAGACTTACATCTCAACGGGATCGCTCTATCTATGTGCGGCCGCGTTTCTTCCGCTCGGCCTCGACACCACCGATCCCTTCTGGTCGGCGCCGGCGCAGCCGTGGACGCAGGTTCGCGCGTTCAGCGGCCAGCCGTTTCCCATTGATCACGCGATTGCCACATAGGTAAGCTCACGCCATGAAACGACGCGATTTTCTCACCACTGTAGCGGCGGCTTCGGTCGTGCCGGCCATCCGTCTTCCCCAAGGCTCCGGCGGACCCGCCGAAGCGTCAACGGAGGCGGTTACGCTGGCTCAGGCCCAATCTCAATCCACCCAGACACCGGCTCGAAACGGCCTTCACCTCGGCACCGTTACGTACAACATCGCCAAGGACTGGGACGTGCCGACGATCATCAAGAATCTGACCGAGGCCGGGTTCGAAGCCGTCGAGCTGCGGACGACGCACAAGCACGGCGTCGAGATCACGTTGACGGCCGCCCAGCGCGCCGACGTGCGGAAGCAGTTCGAGAGTTCGCCGATCAGGATCGGCGGCCTCGGCACCACCTGCGAATACCAGGCGGATGATCTGGCGGCCGTTCGAAAAAACATCGACGAGACCAAAGAGTGGATCAAGCTGGCGAAGGACCTCGGCTCGCCGAGCGTGAAGGTCCGTCCCAATGGCCTGCCGCGTAACTCGAAGGTGCCCGAGGAAAAGACGTTCGAACAGATCGGCAAGTCGCTCGCCGAATGCGCCGCGTTCGCGCAGGATAACGGAATCAAGCTCCAGCTCGAGGTGCACGGAGAAATCACGCAACGCGTCCCGAACATCAGGAAGATCTTCGACTACGCCGGGAATCCCGCGGCGCTGTACGCCTGCTGGAACTCGAATCAGACGGATCTCCTCGACGGCGGGTGGGACTCGAATTTCAACCTTCTGAAAAAACAGATCGGGCAGGTGCACATGCGCGATCTGATGCTCGACGAATATCCCTGGCGGAAGCTGATTACCGGTCTGAAGGACATGAACTTCCAGGGCTACTGCTTTGCGGAGATCCCGGAATCGCCGGATCCGGTCCGCGTGCTGAAGTATTTCCGCGGAATGTTCAGAGCGTATCAGGGGCTGTAGGGCGTGAATCCCTAATCCCTCATCGGCGCATCCCTCATCGGCGAATCCCTCTAATCGGCGCATCGCTCATCGGCGAATCCCTGATCGCGAATCCGGCGTGATAAGACAGAAACTGGCGCCGCACTAATCATTCGGCCGGACTATTTGGTCGCCTTCTTCGCCTTCGGCGCGTACAAGTCCCCGAAGTAATCCTTCGCGTACCATCGCGGGCGAGCGTCCGCATCCGCGAGCGCTCGCACCACGCGGTAGTTCAGCTCCGCGAACTTGGCTCCAGCTTTCCAGACAATCGGCTGCGACAAGTCGTCGGACGGCTGATGGTAGTTCGTCGACAGGAACTTGTCCCACGCCGCCTTCCCGCCATTTGCCATGCCGGTCGCCAGCATCACGGCGGGCACGCCGGCCTTGACCATCGCGTAGTGATCCGAGCGCACGAAGATCGCCTGCTCGGGCATCGGATCCGGCGACAGCGTGATGCCCATGTCGGCGCCCGCCTTCCTGAATTCCTTCTCCAGCGTCGAGTGCGTCGCCCCGAACGCGACGACGTCCGTGAAGTCGTACAGGAGCAGCGGCATGTCGAGATCGATCGCCGCGACGATCCGGTCGCTTGGGACGCTCGGATAGTGCGCGAAGTATTCGGCACCGAGGAGTCCCTTCTCCTCGGCCGTGTTGGCGACGACGAGGACGGACCGGCGCGGCGGCTCGCTGCCGGTCGCGAATGCGCGCGCCACCTCGAGCAGCGTGGCGACGCCCGCCGCGTTGTCGAGCGCGCCATTGTTGATGCGATCGCCGGCGCCCTCGGCGTTGATGCCGATATGATCGGCGTGCGCCATGAGCGCGACGTATTCCTGGTTCTTCGCCCGATCGCGGCCTTGGATGACTCCAATCACTTCCGGGCTCGAGTACCGGCGAGTTGCCGTTTCCACCGAGATTTCCGCCACCGCTCTCGTTTCGAACCCCCGCGGGCGTCCGTTTGGCTTCTTCGTTTCCTCGATGATGCTCTCAAACGTTTGCGAGCTTCCCGCGAGGAGCGCGGTGGATGACTTCTCGTCGATGAACGCGTACGCCTTGAGCCCATAACTCGGATCGAACGGAGTCTCGTTTTCCTGGACGTAGGTCGTCACCGGGTCGCCGATAATGCGCAGCACCACAGGCCACGGAATCCCCCGCCCCGGTATTTGAATGCTGATCACTGCGGCTGCGCCGTGCTCGCCGGCGACCTGGGCACGCTTGCTCTGGAGGTGGGCACCGATCTCGCTGTCCATTCCGTTCGGGAACCCCCAGAGCACCGCGACGATTTTTCCACGCACGTCGAGCCCCTGGTAATCGTCAATGCCGAGCGTGGCGTCTGTGATGCCGTATCCGGCAAACACGACTGGCGCTTTGACCCGCACGGGGCCTCCGGAGAGCGGGCCGCGCATGACCGTGGCGCCTCCTTGGGTCAACGTCTGAGACCCGGATGGCGTCGTGATCGTGAGGGTCGGGGCCGCGCCGGTCACCTTCGACTCGAAGAGAGGGACCTGCTCGAAGTAGGACCCATCCGGTCCGCCCGGTTTCATGTCCATCGCCGCGAACTGTGCAGCTATGTACCGAGCGGCGATCTCGTGACCGCGCGTACCCGCTTCCCGCCCCTCGAGCGCATCGTCGGCGAGAAATGCGACGTGTGCTTTGAATCGATCGGGGCTGAAGAGTGCGTCGGTCCGCCCGAGCGCGAGGATCGTGGTCGCGGCACAGAGCGTGGCAGTCAGTGTGAGGCGTGTTCGCATGGATGCGGTCAATGATGAAGGATGAATGATAAATGATGAAAGGAATGATGAATCATGAACGATGAAGACTTGTTTTCGTCCTTCATCATTCATCATTCATCATTCATCATTGACACGCGCCAGCCGTCGGAGTGCCCGCATTTCGCCGTGCCGAAAGAAGCCGGTGACGAGCAGCAGGATGGGAAGTCCCGCGAGGAGCGACAGCTTCAGCGTGACCCCGGCTGGCGACAAAGGAGCCAGGCCGGAGGAGTGAGCCCACCAATCCGCGCCAAAGAGAACCGCCACGTACGCGCCAAGCTGCGCGAGACGGCCCCATTCGAAGGGCACCGGAAAGACGCGGTTCGCCCGCCATGCGCCTAGAGCCGCCATTAACGCGTACGCTGCCGGAGTGGCCGTCGCGACGCCAACCATTCCCCAGCGCGGCGCCGCGCCGATGCAGATCGCCACGTTCAGCAGCGCCCCTGCTCCTGCGATCCACGCGAGCACGTGCGTGCGGCGCGTGATGTACAGACCGGCGGTGACGACGGCATACATGCCGCTGAACACGTATCCCGCAAGGATGACGGGAACGATCGGAAGTCCCAGCCAGTACTGCGGCTTGACGTAATGGCGGATCGGGCCGAACGCGGCCACCGAGGGCAGGAACAAGGAAATCGCGAGAAACACGACGCTGCACGCCAGCATCAAGGCCATCAGGACACGCGCGAACAGCTGTGGCGCGTGCTCGTCGCGCGCGTGCTGCAGGGCAAACGGGATCCACGCGAGCCGGAACATCTGCACGACGAGCAGCATGGCGACCCCGAGCTTGTAGTTGAAACTGTAGATGCCGACGATGTCCTTCGATGACATGCCGTACGCGATCCGCGCCGTCGCATCCGGCAGGTAATTGAGCACGATCCGGTCACCGTTCTCGACGAGCATGACCGCAAGCGTCGCCGGCATGAGTGGCAAAGCGTAGTGCCAGAGCGCGCGCCAGGACGCCCCGCGGATCAGGCCCGGCCGAAGACCGGCCAGCACTTCCGGCGTCAGCAATGCGAGCACCCCGGCGTTCGCTGCGATATTGGCAAAAAAGATTCCCGTCACGCCCCAGTGCAGCCGGCCGATGAGAATGATATTCAGCGCAATGCTCGCCATGACGAACAGCAGGCGCAGAACCGCGTAGCGAATCGCACGGCCCGTCATGCGCAGATGCGCGAAAGGGACGGCGAGGAGCGCATCGGTGTAGCCGATGCCCAGCATGAAGCGGAATGCGCGCGCGTCGAGCCGTGTCAGTGGCGCGAGCCACGGCGTGAGAAGGAAGGCGATGATGGTGATTGCACCGCCAATGACCGCGACGGCGCCCATCGACATCGTGAACACGCGGTGCCGGTCACGTGCTTGCCCATCCTCGAGCGCCGAGACGTTCCGCATGTACGCCACGTCCATCCCCAGGTACAGCGCGATGGAGATGATTGGGATGTAGGAGTACACGACGCTCTGGATGCCGTTCTCTCCCGGATCGAAGTGGTGCGCGTAGTATGGCTGCAGGAGGAAGCTGAGGAGCCGGCCGACGATCGCGCTGAGTCCGTAGATGAGCGATTCCGATCCAAGGCGTCGCAGCTTCGAGACGAATCCCGCTGGTGCTCTGTCGGTCACGCGGTGCACGCTCCGAGTTTCCGCCGCAGGAAACGCCGCTCCGGTTCGGTGCAATCGCACTCGAGGGCCGCCGTGAATGCTTCGGCAGCCTCGGCGGTGCGGCCGAGATCGAGCAGCAGCTGACCGCGTACCGCGAGCAGAAGATGATACCGGCGAAGGTGTCGATCGCGCTCCAGCGGCCGAACGGCGGCGAGCGCGGCAGCGGGCCCATGAACTCTGGAAATTGCTACGGCCCGATTCAGCGCCACGACGGGCGAGGGGTTCTTCGACAGGAGATCATCATACAGGCGGAGAATCAGCGGCCAATCCACCGCCGCCGCCTCCGCCGCACGCGCATGAGTGGCGGCGATTGCTGCCTGGACGTGATACTCCGAGACATCGGTGCCGATCATCGATCGATCGAAGTGCTGAAACCCGAGCGCGATCAGCCGATCGTCCCATTTCGCGCGATCCTGGTCCTCGAGCAGCACGACATCCCCGACGTCATCGACTCGTGCGCCGAGCCGCGCTCCCTGAAGCGCCATGATGGCGACGAGAGCGTGGGCGCGGGAGGTCGCGACGGCAGACGCCGCGACGAGACACCCGAGGCGGAGCGCTTCGAAGCAGAGATCATCGCGGACGAGCGCTTCGCCCGAGTGTGCGGCGTAGCCCTCGTTGAACATGAAGTAGATCACCTCGAGCACGGCGTCGAGGCGATCGGGTAATTCCGAAGCCGCGGGCATCTCAATCGTCAGGTGCTCGGCCCTGATTCTGCGCTTCGCGCGGACCAGGCGTTGAGCGACGGCGCGCTCGTCGGCGAGGAACGCGCGAGCAATCTCACGCACGTCGAAGCCGCCGACGGTTTTCAAGCTCAATGCGACGCTCGCGTCGCGCCCGAGTGCCGGATGGCAGCACATGAAAATCATGCGCAGCTCGTCGTCTTGCAGCTCGGCGTCCAGTTCCTGCGCGGCGGCCTGTCCGGCTGATCGCGTCAATTCGGCGACGACCGCGTCGGTCTTCGCCGCGAATGTGCGGTCGCGGCGGACGGCGTCGATCGCGATGTTATGGGCGACGCGGAACAGCCAGCCGGCAGGCTTGTCCGGCACGCCGTCGTACGGCCAGGCCTGCAGCGCGCGGACGAGCGCTTCCTGGACCGATTCCTCCGCGAGCGCGAGGTTCGAGGGGCCGAGGAGCCGCACCAGGCGAGACGTAATCCGGCCCGCCTGGTGCCGGAACAGATGTTCGACGAGAGGGGTCGTGCGATCGGCGTCGATCACTGTCCGTACAGCTTCCGCACCTCGATTGTGCCGCCGTATTCGAGATGCGGGTGATCGGTCGTGCGCGCCACCGCCTCGTCGTAATCAGCCGCGTCGATCAGGTAGAACCCGCCGAGGACTTCTTTCGTCTCGCTGAACGGGCCGTCGGTCGTTCTCGCCTTCCCGTTCTGGGACCTCATGACTTTCCCCGGGTCGCCCGCGAGCCGCTTGCTGTCGACGGTAAACGGCTTCTTCGCCCACGCCATGTACCTCTCGAGCGCGCGCTGCATCTCTTCCGGGCTCATCGTCTTGAAACGATCGGCCGACGTGGGGCTTTCGTAGAGCAGGAGCATGAATTGCGGCATTGTCGTTCTCCAGGTGACCCGGTGGGGCGCGCGGCATGCGCGCCAGCCAGCCCGTGTCGCGTCTCGGTTCAGAGACGAACGAGGCGGTCGGGAATCGACAATGCCATTATCCGATGACGAAAGATGGCTGGCACGTTTCCGGAAAGACCCAGCTATCTTTGCGGAGCGCTGTTCTCAGCCTTTCTGCACAAGGCAGAACAGATTGCCGTCTGGATCTTCCAGGACGACGAAGTCGGCGCCGGGCCGATACCTCCAGGGATACCGCTTCGCTCCGATCGAAATGAGCCGGTCCACCTCGGCCTTCTGGTTGTCGGTGTACAGGTCCAGATGGATCCAGTTTCGTCCGCGTCGACGTTGCGCTCTCGCCTGAAACGACAGGTTGGGTCCCTTGCGCTCCGGATCGCGGAGAACGACCCAGCCGCCGCTGGCGGGCTCACGCGGCACGTAGCCCAGCGCGCTCGCCCAGAACGCAACCGTCCGGTCGAACTCGTGACAGTGAATGACAATCGAGCCGATCCTGATGTGAGGTTCGTCCATTCGCCGATTCACATGAGTCGAGGATTCATCGATTCCGTGATGCCAGGATTCACTCCTTTGTCAGATCCGCGGTGCGAGAGAGTGCTCGCGCAGAGCACGCACGGGTCTCGCGCCGAGCACGCCGAGGACGCGGAGGTCGTGCGTTCGCCACGTCGCGCGTGGCGAACGCACGCCGTCCCGGGATCTCTGCGATCCTCCG
This sequence comes from Acidobacteriota bacterium, assembly GCA_046735635.1. GTDB lineage: Bacteria > Acidobacteriota > Vicinamibacteria > Vicinamibacterales > 2-12-FULL-66-21 > JALZOC01. Next base: position 11,315 of record JBKPTT010000277.1, read on the forward strand.
CGTTCTCTGCGCGAGATCATGACTCCGCTGCTCGCCCGTCAATCTAGCAAAGTAGTGAATTGGTGATTGGCTGATTCGATTCGGGATTCGGGGATGAGGCATTCGGCGATGAGGGATCAGGGATTTCCGTGGACGCAAACTACATCCCCCTCCCCATCCAGTGCAGGAGCCCGAGCGTAAGCCACGGTACATAGGTGATGAGGAGTACACCCAGCGCGAGGATGCCGAGCATCGGCACCGTCGCCACTGTGACCTCGAGCACGGGCTTCTTGAAACGCACCGACGCGAGCAGCAGGTTGAGGCCGAGCGGCGGATGCAGGAATCCGAGTTCGAGGTTGGCAACGAAGATGATGCCGAGGTGGACGTAATCGATCCCGTAGACCTCCGCCAGCGGCAGGATGAGCGGCACGACGACGACGATGGCCGAGAAGATGTCCATCAGCGTGCCGACGAGCAGCAAGAAGACGTTGAGCGCCAGAAGAAACAGAAGACGCGAGTGGATGTGCGCCTGCGTCCAGGCCACGAGCCGCGTGGGAATCTCGGCGTAAACGAGATAATCGGTCAGGCCCGCCGCGACCGCCAGAATTACCAGGACGCCGCCGACGAGCGCGACGCAGTCGGCCACCACCCGGAGCACGTCCTTCCACGTCGGCAGGTCCTTGTGGATGTACCGCTGCACGATGAGTGTGTACAAAGCGGCGAGCGGCGCCGATTCGACGAGCGTCGCGATCCCTCCGATGAACGCGCCGACGACGAATACGGGCAGGAACAGCTCGTACTTGGCTTCCCACACCGCACCCATTGCTTCGCGGACACGGAACGGCCGCCGCTCGGCGCGCGTGAGAAGACCTTCGCGAATGCCGAGCGCCGCGAGGAGACTCAGCATCAACACGCCTGGCACGAGACCGCCGATGAACAGGTCCTCGATCGACGCCTTCTGTGACACGATGCCGTACAGCATCAGTGGGAGCGAGAGCGGGAAGAGGAGCCCGAGCGATCCCGACGCCGTCAGAAGACCGATCGAAAACCGCTCGCGGTACTTGTCGCCAATGAGCGCGGGCAGCAGGAGACCGCCGAGGACGAGGATCGTGACGCCGGATCCGCCTGTGAACAGTGTGAAGAAGGCGCAGAGCGTCGCCGCGGCAACGGCGGTCCCGCCTGGGGCCCAACCGACCCACGCACGAAACACGCGCAGCAGACGTTCGGACGATTTCCCTTCGGCGAGGAGAAACCCCGCCAGCGTAAACAGCGGAATCGCCGCGATGCCCGTCGATGTCGTCAGCTCCTGATAGGCCATCATCGGGAGGACGACCGGTGGGTTGCCGCGCGTGAGCGAGGCGAACAGCGCGAAGCCCCCGAGCAGCGCGAAGATCGGCGCGCCGAGCACGCCGGCGACGATGACGAGGAGGAACCACGGCCCGACCGATGCGCCCTCGAGCGAGCCGCGGTAGACGTTGAGCACCAGCCCGCCGACGATGCCGAGCGCGGCGATGGCGCGTCCAGACCAGCGCGGCGATGCATGCCAGACGAGGCGCAGCGCGATCAGGCCGAACCCGATCGGCAGCGCGAGATCGGCGACCCACGTCGGAATCCCGGCGGTGACGACGTCGCCGGCGATGCGATCGCTGCGGACGAGCGCGCTGCCGCCGGTCGCGAAGATCGTCGCGATCAACGCGCCGACGGTACCAGAGACGATGTGGGCGATGGCCTTGACGGGCCCTTCAGGAAGGAATTCGCCGGTGGCGAGCGTCAGAAGCTTGCCGTCGCGCGCCGCGATCGCGGCGCCGAGCATGCCGAGCCACAGCGTGAGAACCGCGGCGACAGCGCCGGACCCCGGAATCGCCGCGCCGAGGAAGCGCCGCGAGGCGATCTCCGCGAGCGGCAGCAGCATGATGCCGCCGAGCGCGAGGCTCGCAATCTGGTTCTCGGTCCGGACGGCCAGCGCCTTCATCAACTACTTGCCCGACTTGCGAACCGTATCACGCTCCTGCGCGGCCATGTCGTAGATGTCGGCCGGCACCATGGAGCCGCGCATCGATTGATTCAGCTGGGTGGCAGCGTTTCGGAATTCAGCAGCCGCCTTCGGATCGAGCGTGATCACCTGGAGGCCGCGCGCCACCATCTGCTTCACCGACTCAGCGTCCTGCGCCGGCGCCTCGCTGCGGACGCGCTTCTCGAGCGCTTGTGCCGCCGCGGTCACCTTCGGTTTGTCATCCGCGCTGATCTTGCCCCACGCCGTGTTCGAGATGATCATCGCCCCCACGAGCGGCGCGATGTGCAGGTCGAGCATGTATTTCGCGTCTCGGAAAATCTGGAGCGACAACGCGAGGTACGGCGGATTGGGCGCCGTGTCGATGAGCCCCGTCGAGAGCTTCAGCTGCGCCGGAATGTCGGCCGGCAGCAGCGCGACGGGATGGAACCCGTTGGACACATACCACTGAACCCATTTGTCGGAGCCCTTGCTCGTGAACAGCTTCGCGGTCTTCACGTCGGCGAGCGACCGCAGCGGCTTTTTCGAGAAGACCTGCACCCATCCGCCCGTGCCCCACGCGAGCAGGTGGAACCCCTTGGCCTGCAGACGCTGCTCGAGGACGGGCGTGAGCTTCTTTTCTACCGCCATTTCTTCGGCGTCGTTCTCGAAGAAAAACGGCATCACGAACGCGTTGAACGCTTCGTCCAATTCGGCGAGTCCAGCGGCGGTGAGGAACGAGGCCTGCAGCGTGTCGATGCCCGGTCGCATTTTCCTGATGGTCGTGGATTCGTCGCCTTGGATGCCTCCGGGGTAGACCGTCAAGGTGACGCGTCCATCGGTGTCCTTGTTCCACGCCGCTCCCATGTCGAGCAGCGCCTTGTGCCAGGATGTGTTCGCCGGCGCGAGCGTCGCCAGCTTGATCTCGCCGGGTGCCCCCAGCACTGCCGATGCAGCAATGAGCGGGAAGACGACGAGCAGGAAGGTGTGTATCCGTGACATCTTTATCCGTACCATCGGGGGCGTTCTCCTTATGGCGGGCCTGAAGGCCCGCCCTACCGAATTTGGCGGGTCTGAAAGCCCGCGCTACCGGGTAAACATCGTATCGATGTGGTCGAGCAGCGCACGAGCGCGGCGCTGCTGGACGAGTGTGACGAGCCTCATCGACGGATCCTTTTCGGGATCGATCGCCAACGCGGTCTGCAGCAGTTTCTCGAATTCGTCCCGATTCTGCGCCGGAACGTCCACGCCGCTCGCGAGCGCGACGTACGGCCCGGGGTAAAGTCCCTTCTGCAGTTCTACGGCCCGGTTGAAATGCTGCCGAGCGCGATCGGGCGATCCGCCGAGCGCTTCGGGCAGGCTGTCGAGCGAGATGAACATCTCGTGCAGCGCTCCCTTGCTCCACGTGTCGTCGAGCGCGAGGGCGCGCTCCGCGAGCGCGCGCACCGCGGGCATGTCGATGACGATCTCCGGACGATCGACACCGAGCGAGATCGCGGATCCCCATGAGGCTGCCGTCCAGTAGAGGAGCGGCACGTCTTTCTTCTCCGCCTTGGCAAGCGCCGGACCCGGATCGGTCAGCAGTTTCTGACCGACGCCGGGGAACCGCAGCTCCATGGCACGCATGCAGTAACCCTTCGCACGGAGATACAGCTTGAGCGCGCGGCCGTTGAGATGCGCGACCTCGTCGTGGTGTTGCGCTTCTCCGAGAACCGCGGCCTGCGTTTCCAGGTAGGCGACGCCGTACTGCGTGAAGTTGCTGCACGTCGCGAGCAGCAGGTCCTTGTTCTTTGGCGCCGAGTCGAGCAGCGACTCGTACAACTTCAGGCCGAAGGGGATCGCGTCGCCGACCAGCTCCGGATCGTCGTCGCGCGTGAACACGTCGCCGCCCGACGCGAGCGTGCTGGCGACCATGCCGATGGCCTTCCGCCTGACCAGACCACAGCCCTGCAGCAAGCCGAGCGCACAAACGAGAGCGACGAAGCGGACGGCAATTCTGACGGCGGGGGTAGGCGGGCGCATGCTGATCCTGAAATTTTATCGGATTTTTGAACTCGGAGGCTTGCGCTCCCTTGATGACGCGGCTGGCATGTCGGAACAGCTCTGGTGGAACTCGTAATCCCGTCTGCTCCACAATTGTCCGATGATGATTCGCCATACATTGATCGTCGGAGTGTTCGTCGCGCTGATGGCCCCTCGGCAGACCGCCGTTGACGCGCTTGCCTTTGCGCAGGCGTTCCGCGCCGGCGCCGCCGACCAGTACAGAAACCGGATGATCCAAGGGACCGGCGTGAACTTTCACGGCGCCATCAGCGAGCGCCTTGCGGACGGAAGCACGCGGACCTCGCTCGTGATCACGCTGGGGAGTGCCCGCGAAGGCAGCGCGCCAGGCGTCATCAAGACGTGGGACGACTTCGTCGCGGCGGAGCGCGCGCGCACGACGCTCGTCGTCGCATTGAGCGGCGCAAATCTTCCGGCTCAGACGGCCGACGCGGGACCCCGGACCTACGACTTCTCCGGCATCTACGACGGACAGGTGCGAACGATCATGCGGGTCCCGCAATCGTCGGACTCGACCACCCCGGACAGCGGTCCGTGTCGAGGTGAAGGGGAGCAAGGAAACGCGCGCGCGTCGTTCTACTGCGCACCGCTGCTCGTGAACGCAACCGCGAAGGTCACACCGTAGCCCGCCAGTGCGGCGGCAGGTCGATGTAGGACACATCGAGCTGTGACGTCGAAGGGCATCCGAGAAGCTTGATCGTGCGGAGCAGATCCGCGCGCAGGATCTCCATCGCGCGGGTGACGCCGGCCGCTCCGCCGGCGCCAAGACCGTAGGCGTAGGCCCGCCCGACGAGCACGGCCTTCGCACCAAGACACAACGCCTTCGCGACGTCGCTGCCTCGCCGGATTCCGCCGTCTACGAGCACCTCGATCTGGCCCCGCACCGCGTCCACCACCTCTGGCAGCGCGCGGATCGTCGGGTGCACGTCGTCCAGCTGGCGCCCGCCGTGGTTCGAGACCACGACGGCCTCGGCGCCCGCGTCGATCGCCCGCCGTGCGTCGTCGCCGATGTGAACGCCCTTGACGACAATCTTGCCGCCCCACGCGTCGCGGATCCATTTGAGGTCGTTCCATGTCACGACCGAGGACTCGAGCGCCGTGCCGACGTCCGCATAAAGCATCGGACCTTCGCCCGGTATGACGACGTTGGGAAACTTCATCAGGCCGCCGTCTCCCCAGAAGCCCATCAGCCACGAGGGCTTCGCCGCGAACTGGAAGACGAACGGAAGCATCTTGATCGGGTTGCGCGTCACGAGCTCCTTCATGCCGTTTCGGAGATCGCGTTCGCGCATTCCCGCGACCGGCGTGTCGATCGTGACGACGAGCGCCGAATAACCGGCTTTTCGCGCGCGCTCGATTGTCGCGCGCGCGACATCGTGGCCGCCCACGAGGTAGAGCTGATACCAGGCCGGTCCACTCGTGGCATTCTTCACATCCTCGAGCAGACACCCGGAGAGAGTAGACAGCGTATAGATCGTGCCGAATTGTCCCGCGACTCTCGACGCGACTTCCTCGCCGCGCGGATAGAACATTCGTGAGCTGCCGACCGGCGCCAGGATGATCGGCATCGAGATCTCGGTTCCCAGCACCGTCGTTTTCAGCTCGTAGTTCTTGACGGCGACGGCACACCGCGGACGAAAGATGATTTCGTCATAGGCGCGCGAATTCCGGTTCAGCGTGTTCTCGCGATCGGCCCCGCCGTCGATGTAATCGAAGACCGCGCGCGGCAGCCGCCGGCGTGCGCCGCGCCGGAGATCCTCGATGTTGACGTAGCGCGAAGCGGAGAGCGGTCGTGTGCTCATGGGAACCCGGCGATTATGGCATGATGGCGACCGCCTTCATGCACTGGACGCCGTGGATACAAGCCTACGATCCGCTGGGTGCGGCCTGGCTGAGCACGCTGGCTGCGGCGTTTCCGATCGTGCTCCTCCTCGTCGCGCTCGGCGTTCTCGAATGGCGGGCGCACATCGCCGCGCTCGCGGGTCTCCTCGCCGCGCTGGCCGTCTCGGTGGTCGTCTTCGGCATGCCGGTTCCCACCGCGGCTGCCACCGCGATCTACGGCGCGGCCTACGGATTCCTCCCGATCGGCTGGATTATCCTCAACGCCGTTTTTCTGTACAACCTGACCGTCGAGACCGGGCAGTTCGAGATCGTGAAGTCATCGGTCGGCCGCCTTTCACGCGATCGCCGGATCCAGGCTCTTCTCGTTGCCTTTTCGTTTGGCGCCTTCATCGAGGGCGCGTCGGGATTCGGCACGCCGGTCGCGATCTGTTCTGCGCTGCTGATCGGGCTGGGGTTCACGCCGCTCTACGCGGCGGGCCTGTCGCTCATCGCGAATACCGCGCCCGTTGCGTTTGGCGCGATTGGAACCCCCATCCTGACGCTCGCGGCGGTGACCGGCATTCCCGCGAGCACGCTCGGCATCATGGCGGGACGCCAGCTGCCGTTCGTCTCGCTGATCGTGCCCGCGTGGCTCGTCGTGACCATGAGCGGGTGGCGCGGGCTGCGCGGCGTGTGGCCTGCCGTCCTCGTGTGCGGGGGCACGTTCGCGGTCGTGCAGTTCGTGTGGAGCAATTTCATCGGACCAGAGCTCGTCGATATCGCGGGCGGACTGTCTTCGATCGCGGCGCTCGCGCTCTTCGCGCGCGTGTGGCAGCCCCGCGACGTCTGGGATTTCCCCCCCGGGGTCAGACCAGGGTCAGACCGGGGTCAGAGCGGGGTCAGACCGGGGTCAGACCGGGGTCAGACCGGGGTCAGACCGGGGTCAGACCCCCGGGGGGCGCTAGCGCGGGCATGGACGGATCCGGGCTCCCGGACCCCAGATCCCGGCGCCGTCACACGTGCATGGATGCCGTGGCTCTTTCTGAGCCTCGCCGTCATCGTCTGGGGGCTCGCGCCGAGCAAAGCGTTCTTGAACGGCGGCCCGCGCGGATTGGACACGTACCGCACCGGACAGAAGCTGTACGTCAGTCCCGCGCTCTCGCCGTCGTGGGACGTCCCGCTCGTGCACCGCGCGGTCTTTCGCGACTATCCCGTCGTTCCAACGCGGGTCGATCCCGGGCGGATCCAGGATCCCGCCTACCGAAACCAGCGGGCCGAGGTGGCGCAGTTCACCCTGAACTGGGCGTCGGCGACGGGCACCGCGATCCTGCTTGCCGCGATCGCGACGGCGCTGTTCCTGCGCGTCAGCGCCGTGCAGTTCTTTGCCGTCGCGCTGATGACGCTGAAGCGGATGCGCACATCGCTCGCGACAATCATGCTGATGCTCGCGCTCGGTTTCGTGACGCGTTATGGAGGCACCGACGCGACGCTCGGTCTCGCCTTCACGCGGACGGGCGTGCTCTATCCGTTTTTTGCCGCGATGCTCGGCTGGCTCGGTGTCGCGTTGACCGGATCGGATACGAGCTCGAACGTCCTGTTCGGGAGCCTGCAGAAAATCACCGCCCAGCAGCTCGGTTTCAACCCGACGCTGATCGTGACCGCGAACAGCACCGGCGGCGTCATGGGAAAAATGATCGACGCCCAAAGCATTGTCGTCGCGACCGCGTCCACCGGCCAGGTCGGACAGGAGGGGCGAATCCTGCGATTCGTCTTCTGGCACAGCCTTGCACTGGCGATTATCATGGGCGCGATTGTCATGCTCCAGGCATACGTGTTCACGTGGATGATTCCATGATCGACCAGCAATATCTCGACGACGCGATGGTTCAGCTGAAGAAGCTGAAGGCACAGGCGGACAAAGCGCTCGCGCAGACAAACGATGATCACCTGTTTACGACGCTCGATCCGGAATCGAACAGCATCGCGATCATCATGAAGCACATCGCGGGCAACATGCGATCGCGGTGGACCGACTTCCTCACGTCGGACGGCGAGAAGCCGGATCGAAACCGCGACTCCGAATTCGAGGTCGAGGCGGCTGACACGCGGGAGCGCCTGGTGGCGCTGTGGGAGGACGGGTGGGGACGGGCCCTCAGCGGCATCTCGTCGCTGACGCCCGCGGATCTCTCGAAGACGGTCACCGTTCGCGGCGAACCGCATTCGGTAATCCAGGCGATCAACAGGCAGTTGACGCACTATGCGGCGCACGTGGGGCAGATCGTGCTGCTCGCGAAGCACTATGCGGGATCGAACTGGCAGACGCTGAGCATGCCGCGCGCTAAACGCCCCCGGTAGTGCTGGCCTTCAGGCCAGCCTTGTCCCTGGCGTTCAGGCCAGCCTCGTCGCCGGCCTTCAGGCCAGCCTGCCTTCCGTCAAAACCCGAATCCGGTCGCGAGCGTGAATCGCGTACCGCCGTCTTTCAACCCCTGAGCCACATCGAGATTGATCCGGAAGATCGATGCGATGATAAACAGCCCCGCGCCGACTCCCTGCCGCCATGGAGCATCGTTGAGGCTCGTGTCGAAGGTTGCCACCTTGGATGCGTCGGTGAACACGTCGACGCCGAGCTTTGCGACGCTGATGACCGACGTAATCGGGATGCGCAGCTCCGCGGACGTGACGATCATCCGATCGCCGACGTAGGTGCCGGTGCCGAACCCGCGCAGATTCGAGGGACCGCCGAGCAGGAGCTGCTCGTACGGCGGCAGGGCGCCATCGCTCGTGAAGTACTGCACACGGCCGGCCAGAACGACCTGTCTCACCACGCGCAAGTAACCGCGCGCGTCAGTCGTGTACCGGTTGATGGCGTCGTGGCTGCGGACGTTCAGCTGCGACCATCCCGCGCCGAGCAGGAAGGCGTTTGTCGGAAAGCCGGGGTCTGCCCGAGTATCGAGCACGGCGTTCGTGCCGAAGGTCCAGATCTGATCGTCGAGATCGCCGAAACTCACAGAGCTCCTCGAGGCGTCGACACCGAGGCGCACCATATGCGCGATCTGCCGCTCGACCCGCCCCTTCAGCTCGACGCGGGTGTCCCCGATTTCGTAATGCGGGTTCTCGCGATCCCAGATCCCGAAGCTCGAGAACACGCGAGTCACCGGACCTGACTTGAACGATCGCTCGAATTCGAGCGCCGCTCGTTTCGTGCCGCCCCAGGTCAGCGGCACCGACAGGCGTTCACCCGCGCCCAGCAGGTCGACCGTGCTGAAGCGCGCACCGTAGGTGAAACCGTAGCCGTCCTCATACGACAGGATCGGCAGGAACATCATCCGATCGCCGATGCCACCATTCCAGGGTCTGGACGGGTGTGTGATGCCGCCGCCTGGGGCCGACGTGACGCCGGGCCGCTCGTGCACGATCAGCAGGAGCGCGACATCCGAGGGATCGTCAATCGAGCGGTACCGCTTGCGAACTTCGACCGATTCGAATCGGTTGCTGTCCTTCAGCCGCTTCTCGACGAGCTTCAACGAGTCGTCCGTGACCGGATCACCGACTGCCACTCCGGCAAGCTTCAGGACGTCGGCGTCGCTCACGTTCGCATTGCCGTGCACCCGGATCTCGCGGATGGTTTCCGCCGCCGGCTGCTGGGCATCGTCAAGGGCGGGATCGACATAGGGTCCGTGTCCGGTCGCGATGTCGCCGCCAGAATCGTTCGCGCTCGACAGCTTCGGAACCTTGATCGTCGTCTTCACCTCTGCTTCGCGGTAATCCCGGAACTCGCGCCCGTAGGCCGCTTCGAACGACCCCACGGCGAGCGTGATTCCCGCGTGGATGTTGATGTTGCGCGGCAGCCACACGCCCGGAAACGGCTGCCCCATCGTCATGGACGCCCGCAGGTCGTCGATGCGCACCAGCCACGCGGCGGGAAGAAAATCGAGCCACACGTTGTCGAACGTGTATTTGACGATCTGGTGTTCGGCAGGATCGACCCACAGCGTCACGAGCGCCGTCTTGTTCATCTTGCGATTGATGTCGCGCTCGATGTTCTGTTCCTTCTGCTGCTCGGTCCGCTTCTTTCCTTTCATCTCGTGGGGCGTCTTTTCATCGTCTTCGTCGTTGAACAGATTGGTGGGGTAGTACTCGATTTTGAGCACGTCGTGTCCTTCGAGCTTTTCCCGTCCCGCGAGGTAGTAGTTGCCCGGCTCGAACTTGAAGTCCATGAAGTACGCTTCGGACACGAACCGCGGTTCGGTCGGCACTCCACCGGTGGCGATGTCGACCCCGCCCGTTCCGATCGACACCTCCGTCTTGTCCTTCTTCTTTTCCGCCTCCCGTTTCGCCTGACGCTGCTGGCGGTCCTTTTCGCGCTTGAGCCAATCGCTTTCGTACTGCTGGCGCTCCGACTCGCTGACGGGAACGCCATTGAACCGCACGGGGCTTCGCACGTGCGTGCCGTCGCGCTCGTACCACGTGAAGTCGCGCTTCGTCCGATTGAGCGGCCACTGGCCCGGCCCGAGGATTTCGAACGTTTCGGTCTCGTCGAGCACGTACTGGTTCAGCATCTTTCGATTGACTTCGCGTCTGGCGAGAGCCTTCTCCATGAACGCATCGAGATCGCTTCGCGGGGCGGCTGCGGTCTGGCCCGCAGGCGGATTCTGCGCGTCGGCTCCGACCGTCGAAGACGCCACGAGACAGAAAACGAGCAGGATTGCGCGCGGAACGAATCGAAAATGCACGGAAGCCTCCGGGCGGGGCAGGAGCGGCACGGGGTTAGACGACGAGCCGGGTCGCATAGTTTCCTTCCGATCGTACGACACGTGCAGGAATACGGTCGTGTTCGCCGGTGTTTCGCGGTCGTGCCGGCCTTCAGGCCGGCCGCGCTTCGTACGCGAATTCAATCAATTCTTCCACCGAGTACCGCGACGATCCCAGAAACGGGTAATCACGCGGCTGCTCGACGAGTCCTTTTCGGACCGGATTCTCGATGACATATCGCACCGTCCGCCTGAGGCTCTCATCGTGTCGCAGCACGTGCTCATACACGTGGGCTGCCACAAACGCCGTTCGGTACGCCGCGTGTACTCGTATCCGCTTGTATTGCTTTGCAGGCCTCCTGAATTTCTTCAGGTCGCTGTGCTCGGCCGCACCCTGCGCGACGAGGTGGACGTGGTCCGCGTTCCTGCGCAGCGCGCAGAATTTGCGACCATGCGTGGGTGACGTTCTCGTGGGTCGTGAAGATCGCTTGCCTCTCGCGAGTACAGAACGTCAACGAATACTGATGAAATCCAGTGTACGAGAAACCAGGGAGGCGTTCTGGTCGACCAGTGCGCACGCAGAGGAGAGGGCAATTGATAAGCCATGGCCGGCCCTGAAGGCCGGCGCTACCGAAGGCGTTCCCAGCATCCCGAGGCGCCCGACCGGAACAGCGCGTCGATGACGCGCATGTTGCTCACGGAGTCCTCGAGTGGATACGGCGTCGGACGTCCAGTGAGCGCGGCCTCGGAGAACAAATCCCCCTGAATGGTGTACTGGTCGCAGATGGGCAGCTCCAGCGTCTGGCGCGTCGGCACTTCGCCGGGCGGCGCATTGTCGAAGAAGATCCGGCAGGGCCGATCTGGCGGCGCGTTGAAGGGAATCTCGATCTCGATGCGGCCGATCGAGCCGCTGATGACGATGCGCTGGCCGTAGGCGAGCTGCATGCTGCAGGTGCCGACCGCGTGACGCGCGCCGCCGAAGTCGAGCAACATCGACGCCATCCAGTCCACGCCAAACCGTCCGCTGACCTCGATCAGCGCGCAGACACGCCGCGGCTCGGCGCCGAAGATCATCCGCGATGTATTCACGAGATAACAGCCGATATCGAGCATCCCGCCGCCGCCGTACTCCTTCTTGTGGCGGATGTTCCGCGGATCATCGTTGAAGAAGCTGAAATATCCGACGATTGAACGCAGCTCGCCGATCTGGCCGGATTGCGCGATATCTCGCGCGCGCAGCCACTGCGGATGCGTCCTGACCATGAACGCCTCTTGAATGCGGACGCCCGTGCGATCGCGAACGCCCACGAGGGCCTCCGCGTCGGCAGCGGTCAGCCCGATCGGCTTTTCACAGATGACGTGTTTACCGGCTTCAGCAGCACGCGTCGTCCACTCGACGTGCAGATGATTGGGCAGCGGAATGTATACCGCATCGATGTCGGGATCCGCGACGAGCGCCTCGTACGAGCCATATGCCTTCGGCACGCCGAGCTGGCGGGCGGCGTCCTGCGCCTTCGCGGCGTCGCGCGACGCAATCGCATCGACCGTCGTCCAGGCGCCGCGCTGCATGGCAGGGATCACCTTCTTCGTCGCAATCCGCGCGACGCCGAGCACGCCCCATCGCAGTTTCTCGTTCACAGGTCTACGTAACAGAGTTACGCGCGGCGTAATACGGCGCGCCGAATCGGTTGCATTCTCGAATACTTACGCGTGATTCGCACTGGTATTCAGGTTGCTGTTCACCACGACAGATTTCCGGCGCCCGGATGCGGACGAGCCGGCCAGGATATTCGTGACGTGTCCTACCCCACGCGATGCGAATAAGCCGCCGGCGACGCACGCGCCGAGCGCCGGAATCTCCCAACGTTCCATCCGGGTCAGCCCCCGCCCGAAGGAGACGGCATGAACGCGAATCAGATCCTTCGAATCGCAGCGGCGGCGATGTTGTGCGTCAGTTGCGGAGGCTCGGGCGGCTACGGCAGCAGCACGCCCTCCACGCCAACCGCGCCCACGACGCCCTCGACGTCCAATGTCGTGACGATCACGATCATGGGCATAAAAGGCTCCCTGTCGTTCTCACCGAATCCCGCCATGTGTCCCGCGGGCCAGACCGTCGTCTGGAAGAACGCCGACACGGTTGCACACCGCATCGTCATCGACGACCTCGGCGTCAACACCGACACGATTGCGCCCGGCGCCACCTCCCAACCCATGCCGCTCGGCGACGTCTCGAAAAGCTATCACTGCTCGATTCACCCCGAGATGGTCGGCGCGCTGAACAATGCATCGACGCCCGTGCCGCCTGGCGAGCCCTGCGGGCCTTATGGGTGTTAACTGTCAATGATGAAGGATGAATGTTAGATGATGAAATCCTCACTCTCTGGATTCATCATTTTCATCATTCATCATTCATCATTCATCATTGGTCATTGCTCGCTGCTGCCCCGCCGCTTGAACGACTTGTCCGGATACTTCGGTGCAACCGGCGCCGGAATCGGGTGCTTCCTGATCTCTTCCTGCAGATACTTGATCGCTGCGTCGAGCTGCGCGTCTTCCCCCTTGAAGGTCGCATGCGGCAGGTTGTCGACCACGACGTCGGGATCGACGCCGTGTCCTTCGATGAGCCAGTCGCCGTCGGGGCCGAAGACGCCGGTCTCTGCGGCCGTGGCGATTCCGCGATCCACGAGGAAGTTGCTCGACGAGAGCCAGATCTCGCCTCCCCACGTGCGCGTGCCAATCGCCTTGCCGAGGCCGAGTCTTCGGAAGCCTTCGACGAATGCTTCTCCGTCGGACGCGGTGTTCTCGTCGCAGAGGACGACGACGTGGCCGCGGAAGGCGTACTGCATGTTCCAGGTCGGGTTCCCCACGCGCGGCTGCCAGAAGAACCACGCCTTCCGTAACAGCTTCTCGAGAACCCAACTGTCGATGTTGCCGCCGTTGTTGTGCCGGACGTCGACGACGAGCCCGTCGCGGTCGAACACCGGGTAGAACTCGCGCGTCCATTGCGCGATGTCGTTCGGCCCCATCGCGCGCAGGTGAACGTATCCCAGCTTCTTCTGCCCGTCCTTCTCGACCTTCAAGCGCCTCGTGTATTCCCACTCGTCGTACCGCATCGCGGTTTCTTTCGCGAGAGCGATCGGGGTGACGATCACGTCACGTGCGGCGCCGCCGGCTTTGGGAACGACGCGAAGCAGCACTTGTTTGTCCGCCTGGTTGCGCAGCAACGCATCGATATCGCGCGCCGACAACGTCGGCACGCCGTTGATCGACTGGATGACATCTCCGTCCTGCACGTTCACGTTCACGCGGGCAAGGGGTGAGAGCCCGTCTGGGACGTCCGGGTCCGTCTGATACACGTGCTGGACTCGGAAGCCGCCCGCCTTCTCGTCGCGGACGAAGGTCGCGCCCAGCGAGCCTGGCAGCACTTGATCCGCGCCGCGGCGGACGTCGCCGCCCCGCACGAAGATATGCAGCGCCGAGAGCTCGCCGACCATCTGCGACAGGATGTCGGACAGCTCCGACCTGTCCGTCACGCGGTCGACAAGCGGCAGATACTTCGCCTTCATCGCGCCCCAGTCGACGCCGTGCATGTTGCGGTCGTAGAAATAGTCACGTTCCAGGCGCCACCCTTCGACGAACATCTGGCGCCATTCGTCGCGCGGGTCCAGGCGGAACGACCACTCACCGAGCGGGACCTTGCTCTTGGCGGTTTCGCTCGGCGCTTTCGCCGCAGCGTCGAAGATGAAGATGTCCTGCCCCTTTCGCACCATGACCCTCTTGCGGTCGAGCGACAGTTCGTATGAGGCGACGTCCTCCATGAACGTCTCCGGCTTGAGCGTCTTGTTCTCGATCTCGAGCGTCTTGAGCGCGCGCGTCGGCGACGACACCTCACCCGAGACGAAATAGAGCCGCTTGCCGTCGGTCGAAAGGTTGCTGTAGTTCCCCGCGGCGAGCGGGACCTCGATGAGGCGCGTCTCTATCCCGCTCAAGTCCGCCGCTGCGGGCGGCGGAGTCGGCACACCCTGTGCCGCCGGGGTCGCCGGTCTGGAGTCTTTCTTCTCGTCGGTCTTCTTCTCGTCCGACTTCTGTTCATCGGACTTCTTCTCGTCGTTCGCGGGCGGCGGATGCAGCTCGTCGTCGGGCTGGAACGGCGATCGCTCGCCGGGCCGCATCGACACCATGTAGATTTTCGTCTGCTTGTCGAAGAATGGCTCCGGCTGCCGCGACCCCCACGGGCTCGGGACTGCCGTCACGAAGTTGCGATCCGACAGCAGGTACAGCCATTTCCCGTCGGGCGTCCATTCCGGGCTGTAACTGTCGTATCTGTCGGTCGTCACGGGCGTCACGCGTCCGGTGTCCGCGTTGTACAGGTACAGCCGCGTCATCTGGTTCTTGTCGGGCGCCACATACGCGAGCCACTTGCCGTCGGGCGACCAGGTCACGTCGGCGAAGTCACCCTCGCCGCATTCGGCAATCTTCCGGTTTTGCTTCGACGCGATGTCGTAGACCCAAAGCTGCTGGTCTTTGTCGAAGTGCGCGATCCGCTTGCCATCGGACGAGGGTATGCCGTCCCATCGGAGCACCTTGGCGTCGCTCGTGAGCTGCGCGCCGTCGCCGATCCCGTTTGCCGGCATCTTCCAGAACTCGACTTCGCCGCTTTGATCGGCGAGCGTGAGCAGCGACTTGCCATCTGGAAAGAACCGCCCTTCGCGGTAGCGAACCTTTTTGTCGCGCGTCGCCTCCACGATGCGCCCCTGCTGCGCCGGCGCGACGAATACCTGCCCGCGCGCCGTCAGCACGACGCGATCGCCGGTCGGCGAAATGTGCGCGCTCGCGACCCACTCCATTGGCGTCTTGATCCAGCGCTCGCGGAGCTGGTCGAAGTCCGATACGAGCTTGATCGGCACGGCCCGATCGTCGCCGCTGGCGATGTCGTACAGCCGGATATCGCCGCCGAGCTGATACGCGATCCTGCCGTCCGACAGCGCGGCGTTCGACGCGTCGAATTCGCTATGCCGCGTGTGCTGCTTCAGGTCGCCGCCGGCCTCTGCCATCGACCAGAGATTCATCGTGCCATCGCGGTCGCTCAGGAAGTACACGCGGCCCTTCCACGGCATCGGGTTCTTGCTCGTCCCTTTGTAGTCCGCCGTCAGGGGGACCGCCTCTTGGTCGCCGTTCGCATACCGCCAGAGATTCTGCGCGGTTCCTCCCTGGTATCGCTTCGTGTAGCTGCCCTGGAAGGCGAGGCGAGTGAAGAAAAACGCTTTTCCAGACGAGTCGAACGAGCCGTCGCTCGCCTGCGCGAGCGGCACCATCGTCCGAACGCCGTTGGCCGGATTCACTTCAACGAGCTGCGTGTTCGGAAGCGTCGAGAAACGGCGCGTCGAGTACACCACTTCGCCCGTCGGCGACCAGCCGACGACGTTTGCGACGCCGCCCTCGAAGGTCTGGCGCGCCGGAACTCCGCCATCGATCGAAAGCGTGTAAACCTCGGTTGGTCCCTCATAGGCGGCCGAGAAGGCGATCGTCTTGCCGTCGGGCGAGATCGCGGCGCGTGATTCCTCCGCGGGATGAGTCGTGAGCCGCTGCGCGATTCCGCCGCTCAACCCGGCGCGCCAGAGATCGCCTTCCGCGGTGAACACAATCGTGTCGCCGTGGAGCGCCGGGTATCGGTAATACCCGAGGGCCGCGCCGTCAGCCGCCGCATGCGGACGGGCGAGCCATACGAAGGAAAGGACGGCGAAAGAGACAAAGGACATCCGGAGTTTGTTCATAGTTCTCGCACCTCGGGACACGGGAGCATAGCAAAATCGCGTCCATTGGCGAGGGCCGAGTTCCGAATTCCGAATTCTGGGATTGTCGGTTGCCGAATGCCGAATGAAGTGCCGAATGCCGAATGAAGTGCCGAGTGCAGAATGAAGTGCCGAGTGCCGAATGAAGTGCCGAGTGCCGAATGAAGTGCCGACTGCCGAATGAAGTGCCGAGTGCCGAATGAAGTGCCGAGTGCCGAATGAAAGTGCCGAGTGCCGAATGAACATGCCGAGTGCCGAATGACCGAGCCGCGTGCCGAATGCAGGATACCGAGTGGCCAGTCACGGTGCCGAGCGGTGTATTGCGAATGGAAATGCGATGCGAGATAACCCACCAATTCGGCATCCGGCATTCCATTCGGCATCGGGCATTCCATTCGACATCCGGCATTCCATTCGGCATTCGGCATTCCATTCGGCATCGGACATTCCATTCGGCATCTGGCATTCCATTCGGCATCTGGCATTCCATTCGGCATCCGGTATTCCATCGGCATTCGGCATTCCATTCGGCATCCGGCATTCCATTCGGCATCCGGCATTCCATTCGACATCCGGCATTCCATTCGGCATTCCCCACACGGCACTCCCCAATTCTCCATTCGGCAATCGGCCCTCGTCATTCACCCGGAGCCGTTGACGATGACCCCGCCGTCCCGATATACTCACTTCGTAGTGACGGCCACGTGCACCATGACGACGACCATTTGTCGAAAGCGCATCAAGCGACTCGACAACCCGGCGGTGTGTGTGTGCCCGTAGCGTAGCCAGCAAGGCAATTCAGGATCCACCCGCACCCGTCGGCCCACAAAGGGCGACGGGTTTTTTTTTGGAGCAGGATCGATCATGCAGGGCAAGCGGATTGACGTCGGCGTTCTTGGCGCGACCGGGATGGTGGGGCAGCAGTTCATCCGGCTGTTGACCGGCCACCCATGGTTCCGGCCGGTGTGGCTCGCTGCCAGCGAGCGCTCTGAAGGGAAGACCTATGCAGAGGCGGCCACGTGGCGCCTGGCATCGCAGCTGCCCACCGAGATGCGCGACGCCGCGGTCGAGCCGTGTACGCCCGGCCGCGGGCCGCACCTGATGTTCTCGGCGCTCGACGCCAGTGCCGCGAAGGACATCGAGCCCGCCTTCGCGCAAGCCGGGCATCTGGTGATCAGCAATGCCCGCAGCTATCGCATGGATCCACTCGTGCCCCTCCTGATTCCCGAAATCAATCCCGACCATCTGTCCCTGCTCCCCGCCCAGCGGCGCGAACGCGGCTGGAGCGGCGCGATCGTGACCAATCCGAACTGCTCCACCGTCGTGTTGTCGCTCGCCCTCGCACCGTTGCGGCAATTCGGATTGCGAGCGGTGATGGTCACCACCCTGCAGGCGGTGTCCGGCGCCGGATACCCGGGCGTCGCGTCGCTCGACATCCTCGGCAACGTGGTACCGGCGATCTCGGGTGAAGAGGAGAAGATGGAGAGCGAGACGCAGAAGATCCTCGGCTCGCTGAACGGCAACGGAGTCGTGCCGCATGCGGTCGTGGTCAGCGCGCAGACGACCCGCGTGCCGGTTGTGGATGGACATACCGAGAGCGTGTCGGTGGCGTTCGACGGAAAGCCATCAGTGGACGACGTGGTGGCGGCGCTTCGTGCGTTCCGCGGACGGCCCCAGGAGCTGAAGCTTCCGACGGCGCCGCCCAATCCCGTTGTTTGTATGACGCAGCACGATCGGCCCCAGCCCAGGCTCGACGCCGAACGCGACGGCGGCATGACCGTCAGCGTCGGGCGCGTCAGGAAATGCTCCGTGCTCGACGTGAAGTTCGTCGCGCTCGGGCACAACACGATCCGCGGCGCGGCCGGAGCTGCCGTCCTGAACGCGGAGCTGATGCGGGCCGAAGGCCTGTTGGTGGGGGACTGATGCAACCGCTGACCGGGCCCATCGTGATGAAATTCGGCGGCACGTCGGTCGCCGACGCCGACGCGATCACCCGCGTGGTCGGCATCGTCAAGAACGCGCGCGAAACGTCGGGGCTTCCGCCCGTCGTGGTGGTGTCGGCGATGAGCGGCATGACCGATCGGCTGATAGAGCTCACCCAGGGCGCGGAACGCCGGCTCGACGCGCACGTCCTGAACGGGATCGCGGAGGTGTCGCACCGGCATTTCGAGGCGCTGGAGCGGCTCGTGCCGCCGGAGCTCGCAAACGACGTTCTCGTGGAGATCGGCAACCACCTCGACGACCTGCGCGCACTCATGAAAGCCGCAGGAATTCTGCGCGCGGCGTCGCCGAGCGCGCACGATGCGATCGTGTCAATCGGCGAGCTGATCGCGAGCCGGATCCTCGCCGTTGCCCTTCAGCACAACGGGGTGCCCTCGGCATGGGTGGACGCGCGGCGCGTGGTGGTGACCGACGGCGCGCACACCGGTGCCGCGCCGCTGGCCGATGAGACCCGCGTCGCCGTCGCCCGAGAAGTGACGCCGCGCGTCGCCGAGGGCCGAGTGCCGGTCGTCGGCGGATTCGTCGGCGCAACGGTGCAGGGCGTCACGACGACGCTGGGCCGCGGCGGGTCCGACTATTCGGCCGCGATCATCGGGGCCGCGCTGGATTCGCGCGAGATCCAGATCTGGACGGACGTCGATGGCATGCTCACCGCCGATCCGCGTATCGTCGAATCACCGCACGTCGTGCCACACCTTTCGTTCGGCGAAGCGTCCGAGCTGGCGTATTTCGGCGCGAAGGTGCTTCACCCGAGCACGATTCTCCCCGCTGTTGCGAAAGACATCCCGGTGCGCATCCTGAACAGCCGTCGTCCGCAGGCGGCGGGGACGACGATCACGGCCGCGCCGCCACGGCAGGACAGGCCGCTCGCCGCGGTCGCGTGCAAGCGGCGCGTGACGATGGTGGAGATTACGTCGACGCGCATGCTGATGGCGCACGGGTTCTTGCGCCGGGTATTCGAAGTGTTCGAGCGCTATCGCACGGCGGTCGATGTAGTGACCACGTCGGAAGTCAGCGTGTCGGTGACGGTCGATGACGACGCGCGACTCGACAAGATCGTGGAGGCGCTGCGCGAGTTCGCCGAGGTCAACGTCGAGAGCGGACTGGCGATTCTCTGCGCGGTCGGTGACAATCTGCGCAGCGATCCGCGCATTGCCGCCCGGGTCGTCGCCGCGCTGGAGGCGTTCCCGGTGAGAATGGTGTCCCAGGCCGCATCGCGGCGGAACGTCACGATCGTGCTGCGCGATTCGGATGTGCCCACGGGCATGGAGGACCTCCACGAGGAATTCTTCGGGATTGCCAAGCGCGCCTGATCTGAAATGAACGTCCTTATTGTGGGCTACGGTCGCATGGGCAGACTCGTCGAGTCGCTCTGCCCGGAATTCGGCGTCGGCGTCGCCGGGACCGTCGACATCCAGGAAGCGAATACGCCCGAACGGTGGGCCTCGGCGGACGTGGCCATCGACTTCTCAACCGCCGACGCCGTCCCCCACAATCTGCGACGCCTCGCTGCCCGCGGAACGAACGTGGTCATCGGTACCACGGGATGGAGCTCGTACGAGGCGGAACTTCGGCGCGACGCCGCGGTCCAAGCTATTGGAGTGGTCGCGGCGCCGAACTTCGCGCTCGGTGTCAATCTGTTCGCCGCCCTCGCCGGACGGGCGGCGGAGCTCCTCGGACCGCACTCCGGATTCGGTGCATGGATTCACGAAGCCCATCACGCCGCGAAGAAGGATGCGCCCTCCGGCACGGCACTGCAGCTCCAGAACGTGCTGCGGGAGCACGGCTACAGCCGGCCGATCGACGTATCATCAACTCGCGCGGGATCCATTCCGGGCACACACACGATAGGATTCGACGCGGCGGGGGAAACGATCACGTTGACGCATACGGCGCGCGATCGATCGGGCTTCGCGCGCGGCGCGCTCGCCGCGGCGAAGTGGGTGAACGGCCGGAAAGGCTGGTTCACGATGCGGGACGTCCTCGGCGTTTGAATCGCGTCGCGGCCCGACACGGAGGAAATCGATGAGACAGGCATTCACCGGCTGCGGGACGGCGCTCGTCACCCCATTTACGCGAAGCGGGGCGCTCGACGAAGCCGGCGTGCGGCGGCTCGCGCGCCGTCAAATCGACGCGGGCATTCATTTTCTCGTCCCCTGCGGCACCACTGGCGAAACGCCCACGCTCACGCCCGATGAACGCCTGCGGATCGTCGAGATCATCGTCGACGAAGCGAACCGACAGGTGCCCGTGCTCGCGGGCGCCGGAGGGTACAACACGCACGAAGTGATCGAGGCCGCGCAGCAGATGGCGCGTGCCGGTGCCGACGGCATTCTGTCGGTCGCTCCCTACTACAACAAGCCGACGCCCGAGGGCTTGTACCAACACTACAAAGCGATTGCCGACGCGCTCCCGGTCCCGGTCATCGTCTACAACGTTCCAGGGCGGACGGGCGTGAACGTCGACGTCGGGACGATCACCCGCCTCAGTTCGGTCCCGAACATCATCGGCGTCAAGGAAGCGTCGGGAAACATGACCCAGATGTGCGAGATCTGCCGGGCGGTCCCTCCGGAGTTCCTCGTCCTTTCCGGCGACGATGCGTTGACGCTGCCCGTGATGGCGGTGGGCGGACGCGGGATCATTTCGGTGGCGTCCAACGAAATCCCGGGGGAGATGGCGCGCATGGTGGAGCTCGCCGAATCCGGCGACTTCGCGGGCGCGCGCAAGATGCACAACGAGCTTCTCCCGTTGATGCAGGTGAACTTCGTCGAATCCAGCCCCATCCCGGTGAAGGCGGCAATGGCGATGATGGGGCTGCTGGACGAGATGTACCGCCTCCCGCTCGTCGGCCCACGGCCGGCGTCGCGGGAGCGGATCGCGCAGGTGCTGCGCGAGCTCGGATTGCCGATCGCGGCGGCCACCGTTCGCGCGTGACGACTTCGCTGCACGCGGAAGTCGGCGAGCTGTTTGCCGCGGGAGCCAATGCCGATCGCGCGCGCGCACGCGACGTGTTCGTGCGCCTGCGGGCGGCGCTCTCCGCCGGTGAGGTGCGTGCCGCCGAGCCCGACGCGTCGGCGCCGTCGGGATGGCGCGTGAACGCGTGGGTCAAGCAGGGAATCCTGCTCGGATTCCGGTTCGGCGATATCGCCGACATGTCCGCCGATCACGGCAAGTGGCCGTTCTTCGACAAAGACACGATGCCGCTCAAGCGACTCGCCATCTCGAACGCCGTGCGCGTCGTGCCCGGCGGCTCGACGGTCCGCGACGGCGCGTACCTGGCGCCGGGCGTGGTGTGCATGCCGCCGATGTACGTCAACATCGGCGCGTACGTCGGCAGCGGGTCGATGATCGATTCGCACGCGCTCGTCGGCTCGTGCGCTCAGATCGGACAGCGCGTTCACGTGAGCGCGGCGGCGCAGATCGGCGGGGTCCTGGAGCCGGTCGGCGCGCTGCCCGTGATCGTCGAAGACGACGTGCTCGTGGGCGGCAACTGCGGAGTGTACGAGGGGGCAGTCGTCAAGCGCCGCGCCGTGCTCGCCTCAGGCACGATTCTGACCGGGTCGACGCCGATTTACGACCTGCCCAACGAGCGCATCATCGAACGCTCCGGCGGCCCGCTGATCGTGCCGGAGGGGGCGGTGGTTGTTCCTGGCACCCGGCCCGTGACGGCGGGAAAGGGCAAGGAATGGCATCTGGCCCTCGCGACGCCGGTGATCGTGAAATACCGCGATGAAAAGACCGATGCCCGCACCGCGCTCGAAGAATGGATACGGTAACCCCGGAATCTAGACAAATCTATGAAAACCGGGTTCGACGCGATCGCCTTCGCGCGGGCGCTCATTAATATTGATTCGACGACGGGCCGCGAAGCCGAGGCTGGGGAATGGCTCGTCCGTGAGCTGACGCAGCTGGGCTATACCGTCGCGCGTCAACCCGTAGAGGGCGGGCGCGCCAACGTGCTGGCGACCGCCGACCCTCCCGCAGTCGTGCTCTCGACGCACTACGACTGTGTTCCGCCGTTCTTCCCGAGCCGGATCGAGAACGGGCATCTTTACGGACGGGGCGCGTGCGACGCCAAGGGCATTCTTGCCGCGCAAGTGGCCGCGGCCGAGCGGCTGAGAGCCCGGGGCGAGCGTCGGGTCGGGCTGTTATTCGTCGTCGGCGAGGAGCGGGGGAGCGACGGCGCGTCGGCGGCGAACGCCGCGCCGGTGGGATCGCGCTTCCTTATTAATGGCGAGCCGACGGACAATCGGCTCGGGCGGGCCACCCGGGGCGTGCTGAGGCTGCGGTTGCGGGCCGTGGGACGAGCGGCGCACTCGGCGACGCCGGAACGGGGCGAATCGGCGATAGACAAGCTCCTCGACGCCCTGATCGCGCTACGATCGATCGCACTCCCGGCGCACCCCGAGCTGGGGACGACCTCGTACAGCATCGGCCTGATCGAGGGAGGGATCGCCCCGAACGTCGTGTCGCCGCACGCGTCGGCGGAGCTCGTGTTTCGCACGATCGGACCGGTCGAAGAGCTGCTCGAAACACTCCGGCCGCTGGAGCGGTATGTGACGTCTGAAGAAGTGCTGCGCGTGCCGCACGTCTGGATGCACACCGTCCCGGGATTCGACACGGCGCTGTTTCCGTTCACGACGGATGTGCCGCTGCTCGATCGCTGGGGCATGCCGCTCCTGTTTGGGCCGGGCTCGATTCTCGTCGCGCATACGAGCGACGAGCACATCGAGATTGCCGAGCTGGATCGCGCGATCGAGGCGTACGAGCAACTCGCGACGGCGTGTTTGAATTCGGCGCCGTGATCGTCCGCCGGGCCGATCACAGGAGGAACGCGGAGCGTGGATTCTCTGTTCCGTTTGCTGTTCGAATACCGGCCGGTGATCTTCCGGCAGGGTGAGCTTCGCCTCGCGCCGTCCACCGGTTCATACGTTGCGCTGGCGATTGCCGCCGCGGCGGTGCTGCTGACGGTCGCGACGTATCGAAGCCTCCACGGCCGCGGCCGCGTGCGCGATCGGATCATCCTCACGGTGCTGCGCATCACGACGCTCGGGGTGATGCTCCTCTGCCTCTTCCGACCGGTGCTCGTCGTCAAGGCGGCCGTTCCGCAGCAGAACTTCCTTGCCGTGCTCATCGACGATTCCCGCAGCATGCAGATCACGGACTGGGGCACGGAGTCGCGCGGCAACTTCGTCAAGCAGGCGTTCGGCAAGGACGCGGCGCTCGTGAAGGCATTGTCGGAACGGTTCGTGCTGCGGCCGTTCCGATTCTCGTCGGTGGCCTCGCGTCTCTCGTCGAACGACGACCTGACGTTTGCCGGCGCGCAGACGCGGCTGGGCGCGGCGCTCGACGGCGCGCGTCAGGAGCTCGCCGGGCTGCCGCTCGCGGGTATGGTGCTCGTGAGCGACGGCGCCGACACGACCGACGCGTCGCTGACCGATTCGTTGCTCGCGTTGAAGGCGGCCTCGGTCCCTGTCTTCACCGTCGGCGTCGGACGTGACCGGCTCGCGCGCGATGTGCAGATCGATCGCGTCTCGACGCCTCGCACGGCGCTCAAGGGCACGTCGCTCGTCATCGATGCGGTCGTGACGCAGACCGGCTACGCGGGGGAAACCGTGTCGCTCGACGTCGAGGACGAAGGGCGGATCGTCGGTTCGCAAGAGGTGAAGCTGCCGGTTGACGGCGAGCCTGCGGCCGTGCGCGTGCGCTTTACGGCCAACGACGCGGGTTCCCGCGTGTTCAAGTTTCGCATCGCGCCGCGCCCGGGCGAGCTCGTCACGCAGAACAACACTCGCGAAGCGCTCATCGACGTGTCCGACCGCCGCGAGAAGATTCTGTATTACGAAGGAGAGCCGCGGCCGGAGATGAAGTTCATCAACCGGGCGGTGGAAGACGACAAGAACCTCGCCGTCGTGACGCTGCAGCGGACGGCCGATACTAAATACCTGCGGCTGGGCGTCGACAATCCCGAGCAGCTCCTCGCGGGGTTCCCAAAGACCCGCGAAGAGCTTTTCAGCTACCGCGGCCTGATTCTCGGCAGCATCGAGGCAGGCGCGTTCTCGGGCGACCAGCTCCGCATGATCAGCGACTTCGTCGAGCGGCGCGGCGGCGGATTGATCATGCTCGGCGGTGCGCGCTCGTTCGCTGAGGGAGGTTACGCGGGAACGCCGGTGGCCGACGCGCTGCCGGTGCTCCTCGAGCGGCCGGCGCGCGCGGTCGAGAACCTTCCCGTCGCGCGCCTCCACGTCAAGCCGACGCGCGCGGGCGAAGCGCATGGCGTGACGCAGATCGCCCCGACCGAAACCGCGTCGAACGCGCGCTGGCCCGATATGCCGATCCTCACGAGCGTGAACCCGATTCACGACGTGAAGCCCGGCGCGACGGTGCTGCTGACCGGCAGCGACGAGCGGCGGCGCGACCAGGTCGTGCTTGCCTGGCAGCGATACGGCCGCGGCAAGACGCTGGCCTTCCCCGTGCAGGACTCGTGGCACTGGCAGATGGACGTCAAGATGAGCCTCGAGGATCAGACGCAGGAGAATTTCTGGCGTCAACTCCTGCGGTGGCTCGTCGACGGAGTGCCCGATACCGTGGATGTGCACACGACGACCGACCGCGTGGAACCCGGCGAGCCCGTGACGGTCGTCGCAGAAGTCGTCGACCCGTCGTTCATGGAGGTCAACGACGCACGCGTGGTCGCGAACGTGACGGGACCGAAGGGCGCGCCAATCGAGGTCCCGATGCAGTGGACGGGCGAACGAAACGGCGAATACCGCGCGACGTTCCCGGCGGCAGATCAGGGAATGTACGTCGTGCAGGTCGAGGCGGCGCGCGCGGGCAAGACGCTCGGCACCGGAACGACCGAAGTACGCGCCGTGCCCAGCGACGCCGAGTACTT
Source organism: Acidobacteriota bacterium (assembly GCA_046735635.1). GTDB lineage: Bacteria > Acidobacteriota > Vicinamibacteria > Vicinamibacterales > 2-12-FULL-66-21 > JALZOC01. The sequence goes on from JBKPTT010000277.1 coordinate 36,605, forward strand.
CGACGCGACGATGCATGCGGCGAGGCTCAAACGGATTGCCGATGAAACCGGAGGGCGGTTCTACACGCCGGAAACCGTCAGCGGCATGGCGGAGGATCTGCGCTACACGGGCCGCGGCGTTACGACGGTAGAAGAGCGCGAGCTCTGGCACATGCCAATCGTCCTGCTGCTGCTCGTCGGATTGATGACCGCGGAATGGAGCTATCGACGGGCGGTGGGCCTGGCATAGCGCGGTGCGGCCCGAGCGCGGCAGGCCTCGCCAAGGTTACGCGAAAGAAGCCAGCACATGGTTTGGGTGAGACGTCTCGCGTTGATCGTTGCGGTTCTGGCGCTGGCGGCGCCGGCTGCGGCGCAGAACGTTCACCTGCTGGTGATCGTCGGTCTCGCGGGCGATCCCGAACACGCGGAGCTGTTTCAGCGCTGGGCATCCACGCTCGTGGACGGCGCGACGGGGAGCCTCGGGATCCCGCGGGACCACGTCGTGTATCTCTCCGATCAGCCGGAGAAGGACGCCAAGCGGGTCACCGGCAAATCGACAACCCAGGAAGTTCAGCGCGCGTTTGCGACAGTCGCGAAGAACAGCAAGGAAGACGACGTCGTTTTTATCGTGTTGATCGGACATGGAACGTTCGACGGGAAGGTAGCGAAGTTCAACCTTCCCGGTCCGGACATGACGCCGGCAGATTTCGTGCCGCTGCTGAAGAGCCTGCCGTCGCGTCACGTGGTGTTCGTGAACACGGCGAGCTCGAGCGGTCCGTTTCTCGAGGAGCTCGCGGGACCGGGTCGTACGATCGTGACGGCCACGCGTACAGGAGCCGAACGGTTCGCGACGCTGTTTGGCGGCTACTTCGTCGACGCGCTGTTCAGCGATGCGGCCGACGCGGACAAGAACCATCGCATCTCGGTGCTCGAAGCATTCGACGCGGCCAAACTCGGCGTCCAGCGGGCGTACGAGCAGGAAGGGATCATGCTCACCGAGCATCCTCTCCTCGACGATACGGGCGACGGAAAAGGCGTCGCGGACCCGAAACCCGACGGCAAGGTCGGGCAAGTGGCGGCTGTTCTGTCGCTCGGCACGCCGCAGTCGGCCGAAGCGATGCCCGTCGATCCTAAGCTCCGCGCGTTGTACGAGGAGCGGAAGGATCTCGAGCGCCGGGTCGAGGGGCTGAAGCTGATGAAAACGGGTATGGAGCCGGAGCGCTACGCGTCGGAGCTCGAGAAGCTGTTGACCCAGCTGGCCATGAAGAGCAAACAGATCCGCGATCTCGAGGGCAAGAAGTGAATGGCCGCCGTTTGCGCCGCCTCCTGCTCGTTGTGGGCATCGTGTGCGTCGCCAGCGGCGTCGCCTTCGCGCAGTTCGGCGGCCGCGGGCGCGGACGCGATCGCCGGGGTGACCTCGGAGTGCAGGTGGAGGGCAACACGCCGTACGACGGCCGCTTCACGTTCGTGAGGGTCAGTTATCACACGGGGTTCGGCCGGTGGGGTAACTGGCTCGGCGACGGCGGCATCCCGTGGTCGCACGACTACCCCGAAGCGGAAGTGCACTTTGCGAAGATCCTCGAGGAAATCTCGTTGCTGCGGGCACGAGACAACGGCTCGAACATCTTCGCGCTGACCGATCCGGAGTTGTTCAACTATCCGGTGGCATACATGGCGGAGCCGGGGCATTGGACGGCGACGCCGGAGGAAGCGAGATCGTTGCGGGCGTACCTGCTCAAGGGAGGGTTCATCATTTTCGACGACTTTCGCGGCTGGGACTGGGAGAACCTGCAGGAGCAGATGCGCGTCGCGCTCCCGGACTACCAGTGGATTCAGATCGACGGGACGTCGAAGGTGTTCCACGCCTTCTTTGAAATCGACCATCCCGAAGAGCTCGCCGCGCCGTACGGCGGACTGGAGACGTCGTACTGGGGACTGTTCGAGAAGAACGACCCGAACAAACGGTTGATGGCGATCGCCAACGTCAACAACGACATCAGTGAGTACTGGGAATTCTCCGACACCGGCATCTATATCGTCGATCTCTCGAACGACGCGTACAAGTTCGGCGTGAACTACGTGATCTACGGGCTGACGCACTAGGGACTTGGCTGGGGCTGAAGCCCCGGCCCTACGAGAATCGGATCCCGGATCCCGCATCCCGGATCCCGCATCCCGGATCCCGACTGGAGGACATTTTGAATCGCTCCGTAACGGACACCATCGATCTTCAGGCCGACGACGTCGCGCTCGCGGAGCGGATGAAGGAGGGACGCGACCGCATCATCAGCGAACTGCGGAAGCTCATTGTCGGGCAGGAGGATGTCGTCAATGAAGTGCTGCTGACCCTGTTTGTCGGCGGCAACAGCCTCATCGTCGGCGTTCCCGGCCTGGCGAAGACGCTCCTCATCCACTCGCTCGCGCGCGTCCTCGATCTCAAGTTCAACCGGATCCAGTTCACGCCGGACCTGATGCCGTCCGACATCACGGGCACCGACATCATCCAGGAAGACACGGCGAGCGGAAAGCGCCAGATGGTGTTTGCGCCGGGGCCCATCTTCGCGAACATCGTGCTCGCCGACGAAATCAACCGGACGCCGCCCAAAACGCAGTCGGCGCTGCTCGAGGCGATGCAGGAGCACCGCGTCACGATCCAGGGCCGCACCTACAAGCTCGATGAGCCGTTCTATGTGTTTGCGACGCAGAACCCGATCGAGCTCGAGGGCACGTATCCGCTGCCCGAAGCGCAGCTCGATCGGTTCATGTTCCATATCGTCATCGACCACCCGCCCGAGGACGAGGAGTACGAGGTCGTGCGGACGACGACCGCGATCGTCGATCCGAAGTTCGAGCGCACCGTCACGGGCGAAGACCTGATCGCGTTCCAGCGGCTGGTCCGCCGCGTGCCGGTTGCGGAGCCGGTCATGCGCTATGCGCTGAATCTGGTCAGGACCAGCCGGCCGAAGAGCCCTTCGTGCCCGGAGAACGTCAAGAAGTGGGTCGCGTTTGGCGGCAGCGTCCGCGCGGCGCAGTATCTCGTGCTCGGGGCGAAGGCGCGCGCCCTCACGGCGGGCCGTTACCACGTGAGCTTCGACGACATCCGCGCGATGGCGCACCCGGTCCTGCGTCACCGTGTGCTGACGAACTTCCACGCCCAGTCGGAAGGGATCACGACCGACACGTTGATCGATCGGCTGCTCGAGAGCGTCGCGGTACCGCGTTCGGGGATGTAATGCTGACGACCTCCTCGATCCCCGGCGCGCGTTTCGTCGATCCAGTCGTCCTCTCGCGGATCGGCAACCTGGAGCTGGTTGCGCGGCACGTGGTGGACGGGTTCATCAACGGAATGCACCGGTCGCCGTACTTCGGCGCTTCGGTGGATTTTGCCGAGCACCGGGGCTACGTCGCGGGCGACGACATCCGCCGTGTCGACTGGCGGCTGTACGCCCGTACGGACCGCTTCTACATCAAGGAGTACGAGGCCGACACCAACTCGAACTTCTCGACGCTGCTCGATGTCTCGAAATCGATGGGGTTTGGCACGACTGGCATCAGCAAGCTCGAATACGCCAAGATGCTCTCGGGCTGCCTTACCTACCTGGT
>JBKPTT010000278.1:0-20889 GCA_046735635.1 Acidobacteriota bacterium
CTACCGCACGACCGGCCGGAAGACGCTCGATCTTCGGGTATCGCGCGAATTCAAGGCGGGCGGCACCCGCCGGTTCGTCGCGCTGGCGGAAGCGTTCAACCTGTTCAACTGGACGAACTACACGAACTTCTCGAACATCAAGTACCGCGTCGCGAGCAACTCGGTCGACCCGACTACGGGCAACGTAACACTCAACCTGACCGAAGATGTGACGTTCAGGAAGGCGTCAGCGGCGAGCAACACGATCTACGGTCCGCGCGACATGCAGATCGGGTTCAAGTTCCTCTGGTGACTTCGCTGCCGCGGCTCGCGGTTCGCGCTTCGCGGTTCGGAAGATCGAATCGCTAACCGCGAATCGCGAATCGCGACCGGCGCAACACGAGCGGCTGCCGGCGAAATGCCGGCAGCCCTTTTTTTTCCGCCGAAATTCCGGCACTTTGTAAGAGTTTCGTCGCCTCGTCACTGCCGCCATTGTGGCGCCGTATCATCGGCGCATGCACTCTCATCCACGCGGTACGCGCGCGCGCGTGCTCCTGACATCGGTCTTCAAGCCGTTCGCGAGAGACGACGAGTTCGGATCGCGTGCGATCAACCCGGCCGAGCTCTATCACAACCAGGTCACACGCGAGCAGGGTCCGTTCTCGCTCCGCATGTTTCATCGCAGTTGGGGACTGATGCTGATCCAACACAACATCAGCGCGCCGTGCACGGTGCTCGACTTCCCCACGCGCGAGCGTTTCATTCGTGAGGTCACCCGTCATCACTACGACATCGTCGGCATTTCCGGGATCGTCGTGAACGTCGGGAAGGTGCGTGAGATGTGCCGACTCGTTCGAAAGCATTCACCACGCTCTACGATCATCGTCGGCGGACACGTCACGTCCATCGGCAACATCGAGCGCATGATCGACGCCGACCACGTCGTTCGCGGCGAGGGGGTGGCATGGATGCGCCGGTTCCTCGGGGAAGACCAGTCCGCGGCGGTACGCCACCCCGCCATCGCATCTTCGTTCGGCTTCCGTACCCTCGGACTGCCGACGACCGGAGAAGGCGGCGGACGGTCGGCCACGATCATTTCTTCCGTGGGCTGCCCGATGGGGTGCAACTTCTGCACGACGTCAGCGTTTTTCGGCGGCAAGGGCAGGTTCGTCAACTTCTACGATCGCGGGGCAGACCTGTACGAGGTGATGGCCAATGCCGAGCGAAAACTCGGGACGCGACGTTTCTTCATGATGGACGAGAATTTCCTGCTGTACAAGAAGCGCGCGCTCGAGCTGCTGGACCGCATGAAGGCGAACGGCAAGGCGTGGGCACTCTACGTCTTCTCGTCGGCGAACGCGATCCGCAAATACGACATGCGGCAGCTGCAGGAGCTGGGACTCGAATGGATCTGGCTCGGCTTCGAGTCGCCGCAGAGCGGGTATCAGAAACTGAATGGCACCGACACGCTCACGCTCACGCGCGAGCTGCAGGCGCACGGGATCTGCGTGCTGGGTTCAACGATCATCGGCTTGGAGCACCACACACCCGAGAACATCGACGCCGAGATCGCGCACGCCGTCGCCCACGACGCCGTGTTCCACCAGTTCATGCTCTACACGCCGATGCCGGGCACGCCGCTGCATACCGAAATGGCGGCGCAGGGGCGTCTGCTGGACGAGGTCGACCTCGCGGACACGCATGGTCAATTCAAGTTCAACTTCACTCACGCGCACATCAGCCGCGACCAGTCCAAGACCTTTCTCGACCGCGCGTTCCGGCAAGACTTCCTCGCGAACGGTCCAAGCCTGTACCGCCTGACGCGGACGATGTTCCAGCGATGGAAGCGGTACGCGGGGGACACGGATCCGCGGATACGGGAGCGGCTCGCGGAGGAACGTCGGCAATTGATTGGCAGCTACGGCGCGGCGCTGTGGGCGATGGAGCGTTACCTGCGCGTATCGCAGCGGACCGTCAGCGACCGTATTCGGGATCTCAGATTGGAGATGGAACGCGAGCTCGGAGGAATGTCGCGCGTCGTCAACAACGCGCTTGGCCCGGTGCTGCTGCGGACAGCCCGGCGGGATGGAAGAAAGTACCCCGCCGGACGCACTCTGGAACCGCGAACGTTCGTCGACCGCGCTTTTTAACCTTCTACCTTCTACCTTTTACCTTCTACCTTTTACTTACCGCCGGGCTTCTTTTTGACCGGAACGGGAGCCGGGCTGTTCGTCTTGGCCGGCGGAGCCTTGGTCGGCTTCAGCGTGTACTCCGTCCGATACCGCACCTCGATGTTCGGGCGGTTCACCTTCACCTCGACGCGCCGGCGTCGCTTCAGCGGATCCGGGTTCGAGGTGTAGTAGCCGAGAACGTAGTAGTCGCTCGTCTCCGCGTCGATGCGTTTCAACGCCTTGGTGAAGTCGTTCTGGTTGATCGTCGCGAACCCGCCCGTCTGCTCTGAGATCACGCGCAAGCTGTTCTGCGAGGTCGTGACGTAGTTCTGGTAGTCCATCATGTCGACCTTCTCGTCGAGGTCGGGCATGCCGACGAGGCCGCGAGGATCGATCGTGTATATCGTGGCGTTCGCGCGGTTGGCTTCGCGCGTCAGCTCGCTGATCTCGGACGCGAGGTCCGCAAAGCTGAACTCGTTGCCCTGCGAGAGAAACGGATTCGTGTCTGGCGTGTCGTAGTTGCTCGGGTTCCCGTTGCCATCGTCGCCGGCACCAAAAGTGTCCTTCGCCTTCTGGATCGCGTTCTGCTTCCGCGTCTCGGCGAAGGGGTCGAAGTCGTAGCCGTTGCTGACGTACACGAACGCCTTGCGGCGGTTGTGCACCTGCTCGAGCTGTTTGAGAACGTCGTACGCGGTGCCGAACGCGACGTGGGCGCGATACCGGACCTCGGACGGACCTTCGGCGCCGACCGGCGCGTCGAGAATCTCGTTCGGTTTCAGCCCGGCGCCGGAAAACTTGTCGATCGCTTCGTCGAGGCGCTTGTGGTCGTACGTCAAATCAATCGCCAGCGAGGACGGGCCGGTGGAGACGATGCCGAACATGTCGCCTTCGTGAACGAGCTCCTTCGCAATCCGCTTGAACAGATCCTTGATGCGCCCCGTGTTCTTGAAATCGAGGTGCAGGTCGTCCACGAAAATCATCCAGATGCGTCCCGCGGCGTCATTGGTCGGCCGGCTGGGCGGCAGAATGATCCCCTCGAGCTGAGCCGGCGGCGGCGGCGCGGCGACGTTGTACACGCGGCCGCCGTGCGTGAGGATGAAAGACTGGATGTCCTGCTTGACACCGTCTTCGTACAGCTCGAAGTCGTCCTTCTTCAAATCCGCGATGAATTGCCCTTTGTTATCGCGGACGATCACATCGGTGGTGATGATGTCGAAGGCGCGACGGATGACGGTTGGCTGCTGCGGTTGTTGCTGCTGCGCAGTTTCCTGCTGCTGCGGCTTTTGGGATTGTGGCGGCGCCGTGGGCTTGTCGGACGGAGCCTGGGCGGAAAGCGCCACGACGGACGCGACGATCGCGACCGCAAGAGACACCTTCGTCCGCCGCTTCGAACCAGTTGCTTGCATGACCATATTATACGGGCGTCAGCTGGCTTCAGGGTCCGGCGTCGTGTCCTCGGCATCCGACTCGTCCGCAGCGGGCTCCGCCGGCGCCGGGGGCGCGTCGGGTCTTCGTCTTTTCGAGCGGCGGCGTTTCCGCCGCCGGACTCCAACCGCGCTGCGCAGGGCTTCGAGCTCGGTCTCGTAGGTTTCGAGGCCAGCTGCGACTTCGGCGTCGGTCACCCACGTGTCAGGGTTTAGACGTTCGGCTCGCAGTTTCAGCTCGTCGCGGCGACCCGGATCCTGAACGAGTTCCGAGATCCGTGCAAGCAGTTCCGAGTACCGCGCCCGCAACCGCGCGAACCCTTCGATTCCAAGCTTTGTTTCCGCTTCTGTCCGAGCCGGATCTTCAGGTCCGCGTTCGGCCGCGCCCGGTCCAGCGTCAGGCAAGTCCGTGTCGTCGACTCGGCCCGCGGCTACGGGTGGAGCCTCGTCCACCCCGATTGAGCGTCGTTCGGAACCCTCTCCCTTGAGGATTCGAGTCCAATCGAACTCGACGTCCGGGTTGTGCTCCTCGATCAGGCGGATGGCTTCTTCGTCGAGCGGTGTCCGGCCGACTCTCACCCCTGGCGGCGTGTGAAACCAGTACAGGATGCGCGACCGCGGCTTGCCGCGGCGGCGGCTTCCGCCAGACTGCACGATGAACGTGTTCTCGTAGCCGCGTTTGTCGCGGCTGAATCGCAAATGCGGCAGAGTTACTTTCTCTTCGAAGTTCGCGAGTTCGACGCGGTCTTCTTCGACGCCTTGCGAGCGGCGCGCTGGGCGCCTTTTCTCGCGGCCGGCTTCGCTGTCCGTCTCGCCGCCGCAGGCCGGGCTGGTTTCGCGGTGACGGCGGGACGGCGCGGCTCGGGTGTCGGCGCGCGGTGGACCATCGTAAATCGAGTCTGATCCCCGATGGTGTGATAGCTCCAGATTTCGGCGACGTTCACCTGATTCTCTGCGGCAAGTCTCCGTGCGATGTCGACCGATCCGGCCGGAACGTACAAGTGAAATGGCGCGCGTGCGCGGCCGAGGTGAGCCCATTGCGCCATCGCCTCGAGATGATTGACCGACTCCGCTGTTTCGACCTCGACCGTTCCCATCAACTTGTGACCGCGGTCCGTGGACGTGAGGACGAGGTCAGGAAAAATCTGCACCTGGCCAATCTTCACGCTGACAGTCTGGTCCTCCCCGATGTTCGTCACCACGTCGTGCCGCCGCTTCAATCGGACTTGCAACAAACGGATGACGCGGTCGTGCTCGAGCTGTTCACGAACCGGACGGACCAGTATCGGGCTCACATGACCTCCGGGCGGAGAAGACGGAAAAGCGGTACGCCATTGTATAGCGGCTCCGTGCGATTTCAAGCGCGGCTTGACGCACATGTCTTTTACCATGAGAATGATGCGGTGATCTCCCACTCGGGCAGCCTGGCCGACGCTGCCACGAAGACCATACTCATCGTGGACGACGACCGGGCGGTGGCGGACACGTTCGCGCGGATGTTGAAGCTCGAGGGTTTCGGCGTCGCCACTGCCCTTTCGGCTGAGGCAGGCCTCGAGCTGGCCGACAGTGTCCACCCGAGCGCCATCATCCTCGACATGCGCATGCCAATCACCAACGGACTGCAGTTCCTGCGGCTCGTTCGAACGAAATCTCACCTCGTCGACGTTCCTGTAGCCATCGTGACGGGCGATTATTTCCTCCCTGACTCGATTCAGCACGAGCTGAAGTCGCTCGGAGCGTCGATTCGGTTCAAGCCGCTCTGGCTCGAAGACCTCATCGCGCTCGCAAAGTCGCTCCTTTCGGCGTGAACGATCGTTTTCTCAGGGCGTGTCGGCGCGAGCCGGTCGACGCCACCCCGGTCTGGTTCATGCGGCAGGCCGGGCGATACATGTCGGCCTACCGCGAGCTGCGCCAGCGCCACACGCTGCTGGAGATCTGTGCCATTCCAGACCTCGCCGTCGAGGTGACGCTCCAGCCCGTCGATGCCATCGATGTAGACGCCGCAATCCTGTTCTCCGACCTGCTCGTGCCGTTCACACCGATGGGGCTCGACTTCGATTTCGTCAGGGGAGAAGGTCCGTCGATTTCGCATCCGATCCGATCAGCCGCGGACGTGCAGCGTCTGAGGACGTTCGAGCCGCGCGAGGCGCTGGCACACGTGCTCGAAACGATCCGGATTCTCAGGCGCGCGCTCGTCGGCCGTGTTCCACTGATCGGATTCGGCGGCGCGCCCTTCACGCTCGCCGCTTACGCGATTGAAGGCGGGCCGTCCACGAGCTACGCGCGAACGAAGGCGTTCATGTACTCGGAACCGGAGGCGTGGCACCGGCTATGCGGCCATTTTGCCGACGTCATCTCGGACTACCTGACCGCCCAGGTCGAAGCCGGCGCTCAGGCGATTCAGGTGTTCGATTCGTGGGCGGGCGCGCTCGGCCGCGCGGACTACCGCGAGTTCGCGCTGCCGCACACCTCGCGTATCTTCTCCGCGCTCAAACAGACTGGCGTGCCATTGATTCACTTCGGCGTCGGCGCCACGGCGATTCTCCGGGACATCGCGGAAGCCGGCGGCGACGTCATCGGTCTGGACTGGCGGCTGCCCCTCGACGAAGCCTGGGCCATCGTCGGACACGACCGTGCGGTGCAAGGCAATCTCGACCCGACGGCGCTGTTGGGGCCGCGGGATCGATTGCTGGCCGCGACCGACGACGTGCTGAGGCGTGCAGGAAAGCGTCCGGGACACATTTTCAACCTCGGACATGGCATCCTGCCCGAGACACCGCTCGAAGCGGTGCAGGCGCTCGCGAAGTACGTGCACTCGTGATTGCGATCATCGGCGGCGGCATTACAGGCCTCGCTGCGGCGTTCGAGCTCGCCTCGAGAAACGTTCCCTTCACCCTTTTCGAGGCGTCGCCTCGTCTTGGCGGACTTATCCGCACGGAGCACGTCGACGGATTCACGATTGAGGCGGGACCCGACTCGGTGCTCGTTCAGAAGCCGGCGGCGCTTGAATTGTGCGATGCGCTCGGTCTCCGTTCGCAGTTGATTTCGACGACCACGCCGCGCACCGCATTTGTGCTGAAGCGCGGGCGTCTGTACCCTCTGCCGTCGCCATCGGTGCTGGGCATTCCGACCACATGGCCCGGGATAGCGAACTACCGACTGCTGTCTGGCGCGGGGCGCGCGCGGCTCGCGCTCGAGCCGTTCATCAGCGCGCGGAGACCGAACGAGGACGAATCGGTCGGGTCGTTCTTCCGGCGCAGGTTCGGCGCCGAGACGGTGGCCCTCGTCGCCGATCCGCTGCTCGGCGGCATTCACGCGGGCGACATCGATCGGCTATCGATGGCGTCGCTGTTTCCCCGGTTCATCGAGGCCGAGCGGAGGAACGGCAGCGTGATCCGGTCGTTCCGGAGCACTCCGCCCGCTGGCAGCGGCGACGGACTGTTTCGATCGCTTGCCGGCGGCATGGGAGATCTCGTCGCGGCGATCGAACGGCGCCTGCCCGACGGCGCGGTCCACACGAGTGCCGCAGTCACCTCAATCGTTCGCGATGGCGCCGGCTGGCGTATTGCGGCCGGGTCGACGAGCACCACGGTTCGTGCCGTGATCGTCGCATCCTCCGCGACTGTCGCCGCGAAGCTGCTGCAACCGCTCGACGCGGGCGCCGCTTCGCTGTGCGCCGAGGTGCCGTATGTCTCGACCGTCAGCGTCGCGCTTGCGTTTCCGCGACGCGCGGTGAAACACCCGCTCGAGGGCAGCGGTTTCGTGGTGGCCAAGCGGTACAACAATCTGCGGATCACGGCGTGCACGTTCGTCTCGTCGAAATGGCACGGCCGCGCCCCGGCCGATTCTGTCCTGCTGCGAGTCTTCGTGGGCGGCGCGCACGATCCGGACGCGGTGAATCTGTCGGACAATGAGATCGTCGATCTGGCGGCGCGCGAGATCCGCGACGTTCTCGGCGTCGAGGGTTTACCGGCGCTGACGCGCGTGTTCCGATGGCGCCTGGCGGGGGCCCAGCACAACGTCGGGCAGACGGCGCGGACGGCCGAAATCGAAGCGCGCCTCGCTGGACTCGGCCAACTGTTCGTCGCGGGCAGCGGCTTCAGGTCGGTCGGGATACCGGACTGTATCGTCGATGGACGCGCCGCGGCTCACGCTGCGGCCGGTGAATTGCCATAATTGCCCCAAGCGCCGGAATGTTTCGGAGAAATGCTTTGAATCGAATCGCGCTCACCTTCGCGGCCATCATTGCAGCCGTTTCGTTGTCGGCCGCACAGACACCCGAAGTCCAGAAAATTCTCAGCGAGATCAAGGCGAAGGACAAAGGCATGCTTGCCGTCTCCGAAGAGGACGGCCGGTTTCTGCGCCTGATGGTCGCGTCGAACCGCGCGAAGAAGGCGCTCGAGATCGGCGGCGCAAGCGGCTACAGCGCGATCTGGATCGGCATGGGGCTGCGCGAGACGGGCGGCAAACTCGTGACGATCGAATACGACGCGGTGCGGGCCCGGGAGCTCGCGGAGAACATCAAACGCGCCGGCATGACCGACGTCGTTCAGGTGATCGCCGGCGACGCCTTCCAGCAGATCCCGAAAGTGCCAGGCACCTTCGACTTCGTCTTCCTCGACGCGTGGAAGAAGGACTACAAGCGGTTTTTCGACATGGTGTATCCCCGGCTCGACAAGGGCGGGCTGTTCCTCGCGCATAACGTCGTGAACAAGCGCAGCGAAATGGGGGATTTTCTGGACGCGATTCAGAAGCCGTCACTGTGGACGACTATCGTCTCGCCGTCCGGCGAGGGCATGTCGGTGACGCTGAAGCGCTGAGGCTAGTCCCCGGCGGCGGGCTCCGGTGCGACAGCGGCAGCCTTCTTTGGTGCGCGCTTCTTGCGCACCTTGGTGCCGCGGAGACCGGCAGGAACGGGTTCGTCGCTCGGCTCGAGCCGCGACATGCTCGTCAGGAACTTCTTCACGCCGTGCTCATCGAACTGCACGCGCGTATAGGCGTCCTCGACAGCGATCACGGACCCCAAGCCGTAGGTCGGTTCTACGACCCGGGCGCCAACATCGAACCGCTTCATCCTTCGATCTCCTTAAGTCGTAGACTATCTGATATTTAAGGCGCGCGTCAAGGCGGCGCGGCGGGGCGCTGTGGTACAGTTCGGATCTGCATGCGGCCGGTTCACATTATCGGAGTCTCGCTCGATCTGGGCGGGAACCGGCGCGGTGTGGACATGGGCCCGTCGGCATTCCGAATTGCCGGGCTCGGAGAACGGCTGTCGGCGCTCGGAATCCCGGTCGTCGACGAGGGGGACTTGGTCGCCCCCATTCCCGAAGTGAAGGCGTCGGGAGATCCCGGCAAGAAGTACATCCGCGAAATCGCGAGGGTGTGCGAAAAGTTGTACAAGACGTCCCTCGCGGCCTTCGACAACGGCGGCTTTCCCCTCGTTCTCGGCGGCGATCACAGCCTGGCGGCCGGATCCGTCGCGGCGACGGCGGAGTTCGTCCGGCGCGAGCAGAAACCGCTCGGGCTCATGTGGGTCGACGCGCACGGCGACATGAACACGCCGTCGACGTCGGCGAGCGGGAACGTGCATGGGATGCCGCTGGCGTCGCTGCTCGGCCCGGAGCCGGCCGAGTTGTCGCGAATCGGCGGCGTCACGCCAAAGGTGCTGCCCGAGCACACCGTCCTCATCGGCATCCGCAACCTCGACGATCGCGAGCGGGAGCTCGTTCGTGAATCTGGTGTCCGCGTGTTCACGATGAAGGACATCGACCGCAATGGCATTGCGGCCGTCGCGGAGCAGGCACTCGCGATTGCCGGAACGGGCACTGGCGGCGTGCACGTATCGTTCGATCTCGACGTGTGCGATCCGACGATTGCACCGGGCGTCGGCACGCCCGTCAAGGGCGGCCTCGATTACCGCGAGGCACACATGGTCATGGAGATGGTTGCCGACTCGGGCCTGTTGCGCGCGCTCGACCTCGTCGAGGTCAATCCGATTCTCGACGACCGCAACATGACCGCCATCCTCGGCGTCGAGCTTGCCGCGTCGGCACTCGGGCAGAAGATCATCTGAACTTACCGACAGGCGGCCGGATCATCGCAAGTGGCTCGGCTCACCGCCGCCGGCCGAAACGAGGCCGCCATCACCCAGAGGGAAGGTCAGGTCCGGCGCCGACTGCGGCGGTCGGCGCAAACGCGCGCCACGCCGAGGCGCCGGACCTGACGTGACCTCGCCGCTGCGATCCCGGAGCCGTCGCTCAGGCGGCGCCTACGCTGCGCACCCACGCGTGGTGCTAGGATGCGCCCTATGCGACGACTGCTGATTCTCGCGCTCCTCTCCATTGCGCTGACTGCGCCGGCTCGCACCGCGGAGCGCCCCAACATCATCTTCATCATGTCCGACGACCATGCGGCGCACGCGATCAGCGCCTACGGGTCGCGCGTGAATCAGACGCCGAACATCGATCGGCTTGCGCGCGAGGGGATGCTGCTGCGCAACGTGTTCGTGACCAACTCCATCTGCACGCCGAGCCGCGCGGTCATCCTGACGGGCCAGTATTCGCATCTGAACGGCGTCCCCGTGTTCAATCGATTCGACAGCACGCGCCAGAATGTCGCGAAGCTGCTGCAGGCCGGCGGCTATTACACCGGAATGATCGGCAAGTGGCACCTCGGCAGCGACCCGTCGGGGTTCGACCACTGGGAGATCCTTCCCAGCCAGGGCGCCTACTTCGATCCCATTCTCTATACCGCGACCGGCGAGAAGACATACACCGGCCGCTACATCACCGACCTGCTGACCGATCTCGCGATCGACTTCCTGAAAGAACGTCCGAAGAACAAACCGTTCTTTCTGATGCTCCATAACAAAGCGCCGCACCGGCCCTGGCAGCCCGACGAGCCGCATCGCCGGCAATTTGCGGATCGCTGGATTCCGGAACCGGAGACCTTCTGGGATTCGTACGCGACGCGGACGGACGCGCTGCACGAGAATCTCCAGCGTGTCATGGCAGACATGACCAATCGCGATCTGAAGCTGCCGGTCCCCGCCGATCTCACGGGCGCGGCGCTCCCGGCGTGGTACGCCGAGAAGCCGCAAAGCGTGACCGTCTCGCGCGACGGCAAGAGCGTGACGCTCACGGGCGAAGCGCTGGGCCGCTGGAAGTACCAACGCTACATGCAGGACTACCTCGCCACCATTCAGTCGGTCGACGACAACCTCGGACGCCTGCTCGCGTTCCTCGACACGAGCGGGCTCGCCAGGAACACGATCGTGATCTATACGAGCGACCAGGGATTCTTCCTGGGCGATCACGGGCTGTTCGACAAGCGGTTCATGTACGAGGAGTCACTGCGGATGCCGTTCATCGTGCGCTGGCCCGCGCAGATCAAACCAGGCAGCACGAGCGATGTAATGGCGTTGAACGTGGACTTCGCGCCGACGTTCCTCGACGCGGCCGGCCTGAAAACGTCCGACGACATGCAGGGACGCAGTCTGCTGCCGGCGCTCAAAGGACGTCCACCCGCAGACTGGCGGACGTCGATGTACTACCGCTACTATCACGACCCAGGCGACCACAACACGCGCGCCCACTACGGCGTCCGCACCCGCACGCACAAGCTGATTTACTTCTGGAAGAAGGATCAGTGGGAGCTGTTCGACCTGACGAACGATCCCCAGGAGATGCACAACGTGTACGGGCAGCCCGGGCAGGAACAGATCACCGCCTCGCTCAAGGCCGAACTCCAGCGGCTCAAGAAGGCGGTGAAAGACGACGATCAGTTTGCGAACGAGCAGCCGCCGAACGGCGTCGACGGTCCGGTCGCCAAACTACGAGGCAAGTAAACGGATGCCGCACTCCGGATCCCGGATCCCGGATCCCGCACCCCGGTTCACTCTCGACTGCGTGGATCAGCCTTGATCGTAAACGTCTGCGTATAGCTCTGCCCATTCACGGTCAACCGCGCCGTAAACGTCCCGCTCGTCGGTCCCGTGGGGGCGGCGCCGCGGCCGCCGAAGCCGCGTCCTCCGCCGCCGCTCGGACTCCACGTCACGCGATGCAAGCCGGCGCTTGTCGCGAAAGGCTCCGGCGTTGTCTGCCAGAGCGGCGAGATGTTCGGAATGCCCTGCGTCGCCCCGCCGCGACCGCGGCCGGCACCGCGCTGAGCGGCAGCACCCGGGCAGTTCGCCACCGCTGCCGGATCGCTGCTGAATACGGCAAGGCACGCGCCGCCGGCTCCGAGAATCTCGATCGTTACCGGAGCCGCCGCGTCGTTCTTGAGGTAGTAGTCGATCGACGCGCCGTTCGGCGCGTTCTGCGCCTGCGGCTCGTCTCTCTGTGTCGGCGTCCCGTTGTCGCCGCCCTGGCTCCAGTTGACGGCGTCGCTGGGCTTGAAGAGATAGGCGTCGGCGGCCGCGACGGTGTCGTTGATCTGCCGCAGCGGCGTCATGTCGTCGATCACCCAGAACCCTCGGCCATGCGTGGCGACAATCAGATCGTTGCCATAGATTTCGAAATCACGCATCGACGTTGGCGGAAGATTCAGCTGCAGCGGCTGCCAATTCTCCCCATCGTCGAACGAGAGCCACACGGCGCGCTCCGTGCCCGCAAACAGCAGGCCGCGCCTCGCAGGGTCTTCGCGGACGACGTGAACGTAGACGCCGGGCGCCAGACCCCGGACGATCGGCTGCCAGGTCTTTCCCAAGTCGCGCGTACGGTAGATGTAAGGATTGAAGTCGCCGAGCTGATGGCGGTCGACGGTTGCATAGGCGACGTTCCGATCAGAGTGCGACGCTTCGATGGTGGTCAGCCTGCTCCACGGCGTGATTGCCGCCGGCGTCACGTCCTGCCACGTCTTCCCCGCCTCGGTCGTAACCTGGATCAACCCGTCGTCGGTTCCAACCCAGACGAGATTCGCATCGAGTGGCGAAGGCGCAACCGTGTAGATCACGCCGCGTTTGCCGTTGCGATCGGTGTCTTCGGCGGAGGTGGGATCGAGCGAGGGCGGAACTCCGGGGTTTGGTCGCGTCAGATCGGGGCTGATCTGCGTCCATGTTTGGGCGCCATCGGTCGTCCTGAACAGGAACTGGTTCGCGTAGTACAGCGCGTGCTGATCCGCTTTCGAGAACACGAGCGGCTGAGTCCAATCGGTACGTGGAGGCTCGGTAGTCGATGGCTGCGCCGTTGGCAGCGCGAGATTGAGCTCCAGGTTGTACCGCGTGCCGGTCTGACCGAAAATGATGCCGGGATGCAGTGGATCGCCGGCCGTCATGCCGCTTTCTCCGCCCGCGCCGATCGGCTCCCAGTCGCGCATCGTGAGGACCGCGAACTTGCCGCGCGAACGAACGGCGACGGCTCCGCTGTCCTGCTGCGCGCCCGTGACCCAGTAGGGCGTCCGATAGTCCACCGAGAGGTGATACAGCTGCGCCGTCGGCTGATTCAGCCACGAGCTCCACGTCACCTCGCGGGGATCGTCGGTCTTCGCGTTTCGCGTGATGACCGTCCCCTGATCGCTCGCGACGACCATCGTGTTGGGGTCGTCGGGCGAGATCCAGGTGCCCTGATAGTCGTCGCCGCCCGGTGATCCGCGAAGCACGGCCCACGTCTTGCCGCCATCCTTCGATCGCGAGAGCGCAACGTTCGATACGTACACGATGTCGGCATCCTTCGGATCGGCGGTCACGTGCTCGAAGTACCAGCCCCGCCCCCACAGCGCCGTATCGCTCGAAAGCTTCGTCCAGGTCGCCCCCGCGTCATCGGACCGATAGAACCCGCCCTGCTGACGCGGCGCCGGCGGCTGCGCCGCATTGCCAGCGCCGGTGCCCCGTGCGGGCGGTGCGCCGGGGCACGTGGCGCCCGCCGGAGCGCCTTCGGGCAGGAAGTCGTCGACGACCGCGTAGACTCGCCGCGGGTTTGCCGCGGAAATTGCGAGTCCCACCCGGCCGATGCATTCGGCCGGCAATCCGTTTGCGAGCTGCTTCCAGGTACCTCCGCCGTCGGTCGATTTGAAGATGCCGCCGCCTGGCCCGTTGCTCGGCTGGTAGGTGTACCAAGGCGGGCGTCGTGTATTCCAGAGCGAGACGTATATGGTTTGCGGATCGACCGGATCGATCGCGACGTCGACGGCGCCGACGTTGTCGTTCTTGAAAAGGACCGTCTTCCAGGTTTTCCCCCCGTCAACCGATTTGAACAATCCTCGCTCGGCGTTCGCCTCGTAGAGGTGTCCAATCACCGCGACGTAGACAACATTGGCGTTCTTCGGATCGACCGCGATCCGTCCGATGTGCTGCGTGTCATCCAGTCCGATGTGGGACCACGTCCGGCCGGCATCCGTCGACTTGTACATGCCGTTGCCGTAGCTCATGGAGTCGCGCAGCGTCGACTCCCCGGTTCCCACATAGATTGTGTCCGGTGCCGAGGGTGCAACGGCGAGCGCGCCAATTGAAGCCACCGGCTGCGAGTCGAAGACCGGAAACCACACGCGGCCGGCGTCGATCGTCTTCCACACGCCGCCGTTCACCGCACCGAAATAGAATTCGTTGGGGCGTCCCGGTACGCCGCCCACCGCGTCCACGCGCCCGCCCCGGAAGGGTCCGAGCATGCGCCACTTCAACCCCGAATAGAGGTTCGCGTTGTACGGCGCTGCCGCGCGAGCGATCGGATACCGGGCGAGAAGACCCATGGCAACGCTTGCCGTGACGGCAAGCATCGTTCGAAACCGTCTCTTGACCATCGACAACTCCTGCACGCCTCTCGGTTCGCGACGACGCGCGAGGCGAGATGCCGCCGCCGGAAGAATACAATACGGACCAATGCGCCGCCTCGCAGCGCTGACCGCCTCCTCACTGCTGGCCTTCACGCCAGCCCCGTCATCGGTGGTGCTGGCCTTCAGGCCAGCCGCCGTCCGGCCCGCCTCACTCACGATCGTCTCCAATTCCCCGACCGGGCGGCCAGGCGATGTGCTGCGTCTGACGGTGACCGGCGCGACCCCTGCCAATCCGCCGCGTATCACCGCGTTCGGGCATGAGGTCCCGTCGTTTGCGGTCGAACCGGACACACGTCAGGCGCTCCTCGGAATCGATCTCGACGTTCGCCCGGGGACGTACTCGATTGGTGCCGAAGAGGGCGATCGCCGCTCGACCGCCACCATCCGGGTCGTCGCGCGCGTCTTTCCCACGCGCCGGCTTACCGTAGATCCGGCGTTCGTGAACCCGCCCGAGAGCGAGCTCGCGCGCATCGAACGCGAGCGCGAGCAGCTCGAACATCTTTGGGGAACGCTGACGGACCAGAAACTCTGGAAGGGTGCCTTCATCGCTCCCGTGACGGAGCCGGCCAACAGCGCGTTCGGCACGAGATCGATTCTGAACGGCGAAGCGCGGAGTCCACACGGCGGCGCCGACTTTCCGAGTCCCGCGGGCACGGCCATCAAAGCGCCGAATGGAGGACGCGTCGTACTTGCGGAGCCGCTCTACTACACGGGCAACACCGTCGTGGTCGATCACGGCCTCGGGTTGTACTCGCTCTTCGCGCACATGACGGAAATGCACGTGCGCTCGGGAGACATGGTCAGCACGGGCGACGTGCTCGGCACGGTCGGATCCACTGGACGTGTGACGGGACCGCACCTGCATTGGGCCGTGCGCCTGAACGGCGCGCGAGTCGATCCGCTGTCGCTGATCCAGGTGTCGCGTTGAACCAGTATCGGCGCGCGTGTTGATTTGCGGTCAGCGCCGTCTGGGGTCGATCACCACGTGCTTGATTCGCTCGCGCCTCCACGTGTAGGTGACGTGCACGAGGCCGTCGCGCGTCTGGATCATCGCGGGATACGAGTACTCCCCGGTCGTCTCGTCTTCGAGCATCACGACCGGCTGCCATGACTTGCCGTCGGTCGATCGTGCGATCTGCAGCCTCGAGCGGCTCTTGTCCGACGGGTTGTACACGAGCAGAAACCCGCCGTCGCGCAGGCTCACCGTGTCGATGCCTGCACTCGGGTTCGGCAGCGATGTGGCCGTGAGCTTCGTCCACGTCTTTCCTTCATCCTGCGACCACGCCTCGGCGATCACGCCCTGGCGCGTGCGGCACAGAATCTCGAGCGACGAGGGCGAGTGGACGAGGATCGTCGGCTGGATCGCGCCGAACTCCTCGGCGGTGTTCAGCGGCGCGGTCTTCTGCCAGTTGGATGCGCTCGTCAGCGCGTCTGCCGTCCACGCGCCCGCGTAGCGTTCCATGTGAACGATCCAGCCGTTGTTTTCCGTGCTCGACCCGGCGAGCATGACGCCAGGCCGCAGCTCGATCGGCTTCGCCCGAATCGGTCCGAGGATGCCATCGGGCAGCTTCCCCGCGGCAGACCACGTGCGCCCGTTGTCGGCCGAGACCCGCACCATCCCCCACCACGCGCTCGGACTGGGTCCCACCTTGTAAAAGAGGATGAGAGGTCCGTTCGACGGCTGAAACAGCACGGGGTTCCAGCACGGATGACGAGTGCCGTTCGGCTGGACCCCGTTGGCCACTTCGACGGGTGCAGACCAACCGGTCCCATCACGCCGCGAGACCCAGATACCCACGTCGGGATCGCGCTCGCGGGTACCGCCGAACCATGCCGCGACGAGGCCCTCGGGCGTCTCCACGATCGTCGACGCGTGCGATGACGGAAACGGCGCGTGCTCGAAGATGAATTCAGCGCGTGCGATCGGCGAAGCGGCCGTCTGCTCATATGAATGTATGAGCAGCACAAGAAGGGTGACCATCAGCATGCGCGGATGATACCGAAAAACCGTCGCCTGCCCGACTGCCGCGCGCAGTTCGGCGCTAAACGCCCGTGATACCGCAATTTCTCCGTGATCTCAGAGGCGGTATCCGGCTTGCTGTGGCCGGCGCACACCGGGTGCTTTTGCCGGAATTGCGGCAGTGTCTCCTCAGCTGAAGATCGTTCCGCCTGTGATCGCCGCGTTGGCGATGTGGGCGGCGGTGCAGGCGCCCGGGTCGGAGCGCGGCACGCCGACTCGATCGGATCTCGAGCGCGCGTACCAGGCGAACAACACAGGAGTCGCCTGGCTGGAACGATTCGATTACAAGAAGGCGTCCACGTCCTTTCGCGAGGCGCTCCTGCTGGAGCCCGCTCTCGCCATTGCGCATTTTAACCTCGCTCTCGCGCTGCTCTACGACACCAGGCTCGAACAGGCGGACGCCGAGGCCCGCGCAGCTGCGACCGCGATGCGGGGTTCGCCGGCGCCCGATTACGTCCTGGGATTGATCGCGAAGGCGCAGGGACGAGCCGCGGCAGCCGTGCAGGCGTTCACGCGCGCGGCGCAGATTGATCCCGTGGACGCATCCACGCAGATCCTCCTCGGACAGGCTCGGCTGCAGCAAGGAGATGCCTCAACCGCGGCGATGAACTTCAAGGCAGCGCTCGATCAGGAGCCATACAGCGCTACGGCTGCGTACAACCTGTCGATCGCGCTCTCGCGTGCCGGCAAAGCGGACGAGAGCCGTCGCATGCTTCTTCAGTTTCAATCGCTGCGGGAGCACGGCGGCACGACGCTCGGCTCCGGATACCTCGAGCAGGGCCGGTACGCCCAGGGCATTACGTCCACCGGCGCGGAACCCGAACTGGTGAATCGGGCGATCCCGAACGTTCATTTCGTTCGTCAGCCCCCGCCAGTCCCCAGGATGAGATCTCCCGACGGCGCGATAGCGCTCCTCGACGTCGATGGCGATGGCGCGATGGACGTCGCCGAGGCGGTCAGCCGCGGGGTAAGGCTGTGGCGAACGCAGGGCAAACAATTCGCCCGGGCGGCGTGGCCGCCGCTGTCTCTCACGTTTACGCCAAGCGTGATCGTCGCGGGCGACTACAACAACGATGGACGCACGGATCTCCTCGTTGCGGGCGCCGGATCCGTTGCTCTCTTTCGAAGCCGCGGCGCCGGCGCGTTCGCGAATGTCACCGCCGCGTCGCACCTCCGGGCCGTGACGCCGGACGTGCCACTGGCTGGCGCGTTCGTAGACCTGGATCACGACGGCGATCTCGACGTCATCGTCTCTGGCGGGGTCTGGAGGAACAACGGCGACGGAACCTTCGCGGACGCCACCGCCGCGTCGGGGATCGCGGCGGAACACGCGGTTGCGGTTGTGCCTACCGATTACGACGAGCGACGTGATATCGATCTGCTGATCGCCACCGATACAGGGCGCCTGGCGCTGTTCCGTAATCTGCGGGACGGAACGTTTCGGGATGTCGCGCGCGAGGCCGGCCTCGTCGCCACCGGGAAATTCACGTCGATCGCCGCTGGAGATCTCAACCGCGACGGCCGAACGGACTTCCTCATCACACAGAGCGCCGGTCCCGCGATCCTCGCGCTCAGCTCGACATACGCCAAGTACCGGTTGGAAGCGGGACCGCCGGCAGCGAACAACGCGATTGCGGCCGCAACGATTGACTACGACAACGACGGCTTGACCGATCTCCTCATCCTGTCGAATCAGCGGCTGCATCTGTTGCGATCCCTTGGCAGCTCCTGGCAGGAGGTCACCGAGGGCACCCTGGTCCCCTTCACGGTTGGAGGACACACGCTCGCTGTCGGCGATGGCGATGCGGATGGCGACGATGACGTGTTCGTAGGTGCCGAAGGCGTGCAGATGTTGTGGAACGCCGAGGCCAGCCGCAACGGTTCGCTCCGCGTGCGCCTCGAGGCGCGCGTCAGCAACCACAGCGCCGCGGGCAGCCGCGTCGAAATGCGTGCGGGAAGTCTGCACGTGTACCGCGAGACGTACGCGGTCAGCCCTGCTCCTGCGCCGTCCGATCTGGTCCTCGGTCTTGGCGGGCGCACGTCAGTCGACGCCGTCCGCGTTCAGTGGCCCGCGGGCATCGTCCAGGCGGAATTGCAGGCCGTGGCCAGCAGGCCGCTCCTGATCACGGAGCTCGATCGCAAGCCTTCGTCCTGTCCGTACCTGTTCACGTGGAATGGAGCGCGGTTCCAGTTCCTGAGCGACTTTCTCGGCGGCGGCGAGATGGGGTACTGGGTGGCGGCAGGCGTCCGCAACGAGCCCGACACCGACGAGTACGTCCGCATCCCCGCCGACGCCCTGCGCGAGCGAGAAGGGCGCTACGAGCTCCGGATTACCAACGAACTCGAGGAAGTGCTCTACCTCGATCACGTGCACCTCGAGGCTGTGGCTCACCCCTCCGGCAGCGATCTGTATCCGAATGAAGGCCTGATCTCGCCGCCGTTTCCGCCACACTCGCTGTTCACGGTGCGCGACGTGCGGCCGCTCGCGAGCGCGACCGACGACCGAGGGCGCGAGGCCGCCCGAGCGCTGCGGGCGCTCGATCGCAGGTTCGTGGACGGGTTCGCGGTATCGGATATTCGCGGGTACGCCGCCGGGCACGCCCTCACACTGCAGCTCGGTCCAGGCGCGAATGACGCACTCCTTCTTACGGGGTGGACCGATTACGCGTTCTCGAGCGACAACGTCGCCGCGTCGCAGCGCGGAATGCAGCTATCCCCTCCGTCATTGCAGGTGCGTGACCGACGCGGCGGGTGGCGCACGGTCGTCGAGGACATCGGGATTCCGGTCGGACGTCCTCAGACGATCGTCGTCGATCTCCGGCGCCCGGAACTACGCGGCCGCCGCGAACTCCGAATCATCACCAACATGCGCATCTACTGGGATCGCATTGCGGTCGCGACCGTGAGCGAACCGTCGATCGCGCGGACGAAATTGGATCCGGCCGTCGCGGTGCTGCGGTGGCGAGGGTTTTCCGCCGAGTCGACGCCCGACGGCCGCGGGCCGTTGTCGTACGACTACTCGCGTGTTTCCGCACGATCTCCGTGGAAAACGATGCCCGGACACTACACCGCCGAGGGTGACGTCGCAACGCCTCTCGCAGCCGTGGACGACGCGTTCGTCGTCATGCGTCCTGGAGATGAGCTGGCGCTCGCGTTCGATGCGCGCGGGCTGCGTCCGCTGCCGCAGGGTTGGACTCGCACGTTCCTCCTGTATGCCGACGGGTTCAGCAAGGAGATGGACGTGAATTCCGCGAGTCCCGATCGTGTCGACCCGATTCCGGTCCACGCGGGGGGCTCGAGACGCCGGCCTGCGACCGGTGGTGCCAGGGTCTTCAGACCGTGGCGCGCGGTGACCACTCCCCTGCCTTCAATCGATTCACTGCTGCTCGACTTACCTCGGTCTTCACCTCGATAGGAGTGTTCGCGTGACTGCTCCGAAAACGCCTGGTCAACGACGAATCCACACCGGCTGGTCCGCCACGCTGTCGAAGCTCACCGCCATCGCTCTCGTGTTCCTCGCGGCCACAGGGCTCGCGGTCACCTTCGGATCGTTCCGCCCCCTCATCCAGTGGGGGCTGCTCGCGCACACGGCGGTCGGCATCGCGTGTGTCGCTCCGTTGATCTGGTACGCGGTGCGTCACTGGCGCGACTATGCCGCGTATCAGCTGTCGGCGATCGTGCTCCTCGGGTACATCGCAGGCACTGGCCTTCTGGTCTGCGTGATTTCGGGCATCGCCGTCACGACGCAAGGTCTGTTCGGCGCGCGGATGTCGTGGGTGTGGCGCGAAGTGCACCTCGTGTCGACCTTCGTCACCGCAGGCGCTGCGCTGCCGCACATCGTGTGGCTGCTCGCGCGCGTGTGCCGAATCCTCCCGGAATCACGTCGTTTCGCGTGGCAGACGCTCGCGGCCGGCCTGCTGCTCGTCGCGGCGGTCCTGCCGCTGCCATTGCTGTACGCAGGGCCGAAGTACGCGAACAAGTTTCCCGACGACTACAGCTACGCGTTTGGGAAGAATCGCCCGTTTGCGCCAAGCCTGGCAAAAACCAGCACGAACGGCGCATTCGATGCGCGTATTCTCGCCGGATCGACGAGCTGCGGCACTTCACGCTGCCACGTCGAGATCGTGAAAGAGTGGACGCCAAGCGCGCATCGCTACTCGGCCATGGATCCGTTGTTCCAGCTGATTCAGACAACGATGGCCAAGCAGAATGGGGCCGAGTCGACCCGGTATTGCGGCGGCTGCCACGATCCGATTTCGCTGTTCTCCGGCACGAAAAACATCTTCGTGAAAGACCTGACGGGCCAGCAGGGCTATCAGGAAGGTGTGTCGTGCCTGACCTGCCACTCGATCAAGGAAACCGACATCAAAGGCAATGCTGCGTACGTGATGTCGCAGCCGACCGAGTATCTGTGGCAGTGGCAGTCGTCTGGCGCCGGCCGCCTGGCGCGTGACTTCCTGATTCGCACCTATCCCGACGAGCACAACAAACTGAGCAAACGACTGTTCAAGGCACCGCAGTATTGCGC
>JBKPTT010000279.1:0-8608 GCA_046735635.1 Acidobacteriota bacterium
CATCCGGGACGGACCGGACATGTCGGACTCGGAACTGCAAGAGGATGCGGTGACTGCAGCTCTGGGAATCATTCTTGTGCCGTCATCGCAGCGAAACACTCTCGCGCTATTCGCCGCGCAGTGCCGAGATCGGTTCCAGGCGCGCAGCCCGGCGAGCCGGAACATAGCTCGCGGCGAAGCTCACGAAACCTGGGATCGCGGCGCCGCCGGTGAATGTCGCGGTATCGATCGGAGCCACGCCGAAAAGGAAGGACGGTAGACGCCGATCGAATTCGGATCACGCCGTGAACGGCCGTAGCCAGGACCCGGACGGTTGGTGCGGGTGCGGCGCCGCTACGACCACACGTCTGAGTCCCACGGGCATTTCGCACAGATACTCGAAGGCGGGACGCCTCCTTGTCGCCGTGTCCAGTGCGGCGAGCCAGCCTTCGCCGGATCCTTCGCACGGTCTATCACCAGAAGTGGAACGTGTGCTCGGCATGAGCGAATGCCGCCGTGACCGTCAGACGTCCGGAACCGCGAAAGGGTGTCCCACGAACGCACGCTTTTGCGCTGCGGGATGAAGGACAATTGAAAATCCAGCCGTGCCGAACGCGGCATGGAAGTTGCCCATAGCCCTCACAAGATGAGCACCCTGTTTTTCGATGTCCGGTCAGGATTCCGGCAGGTTGCGCGGTATCGCGGGTTCTCGGCGATGGTCATCCTGACGCTGGCGCTCGGAATTGGTACCACCACGACGTTCTTCTCGCTGCTGAATGCATTCATCTTCCGTCCGCTTCCCTACGCGGATCCCGATCGACTGGTCGCCGTGCGCGGTCTGGTTGACACCGGCACGGTAGCGCCCTCGTACGAGTCCGTCGCGCGATTGCAGCGGAGCCCTTTTGATGCTGTCGTCGCATATACCTCTCATGAGGTCAATGCCACCGCGCCTGACGGTGCGGAGCGTGCGCTCAGGACGCGGGTGTCAGGTGACATCTTCAGTCTGCTCGGTGCCCAATTCAGCCTCGGTCGTCCGTTTCTTCCGAGGGATCTCAGCGCGACAAACCCGACCGCGGTCATCAGCTATTCGTACTGGACACGGCATTACACGGCCGATCCCTCGGTCGTGGGTCGTACGATCGCGTTGGACCGCGTCCCGCATGAAATCGTCGGCGTTGCGCCTGACGGCTTTGGCTTCCCGGAAGACACCGATATCTGGGTGCCGCTCGACGTTGAGCCCGGTCGACGCTCTGGACCGATTGACGTGGTTGCGAAGCTCGCCGACGGCGTGAGCGTCGCGCAGGCGGGCGCACGGCTCGCTGCCCTGTCAGGTGCCGATCCAACGCACTACGCGGCAGGCGCTCATCGAGGTCCCGATGTGATCCTCCTGCACGACGCGATGGTTTCTTCGAAACATCGAACCTTGCTGACGGCGGTGCTCACGGCGACGCTCCTCGTCTTGCTGATCGCCTGCGCGAACCTGGCAGGACTCCTGTCGGCACACCTCGACAGCCGCCGTCACGAGATGGCCATGCGTGTCGCGCTTGGCGCGCGCCGGACTCGGATCATCAGGCTGTTACTGATTGAGAGTGTCGTGCTCGCGACTGCTGGCGGCGCGTTCGGCATCCTGGTCGCGCAGTGGGGCATCGATCTGTTTGGCGCGACACTTGGCAAGCCGGAGGGCGCTGGATGGTTGAATTTCGCGCTCGACGGTCGAGTGCTGCTGTTCGCATTTGCCGCGTCGCTGATGACAGCCTTGCTGTTCGGCCTCGGCCCCGCGATGGCTGCGACCGGAGTCGATCTTCGCGGAGTTCTGCAGGACGACGGGCGAGCCGTCGGCGTCTCGCGTCGCGGCCGCCGGATGCGGGCACTTCTCGTCGCCGCGCAGATTACGGTGTCGCTGGGATTGGTTTCCGCTGCGTGGTCGATCATCAGCAGCGCGAGGGGGTTCTCCGCGGTCAACCCGGGATTTGATACCGACCGTCTCGTCGTGCTGCGCCTCAATCTCGAGGGGAGCGCGTACGACAGTGCCGCGTCACGGACGGCATTCGTGGATCGCGGCGTTCAGCGCCTGGCGGCGATTGCGGGAATCAGTGGAGTCACGGCAACGACCGCCCTGCCGCTTGCCGATCGCAGCGTGCCGTTCTCGTCAATTGTCTTCGAGGGAGCCGAGGCGAACGCCACTGGTGCTTCGGCCAGCCTCCGGTATGTGCTGGGAAACTATCCGCGAATTGCCGGCATTCCGATACGACTCGGGCGTTCGTTCTCCGACTCCGAATCGGCGGATCCGAACACACCCCTCGTGCTCGTCAACGACACGATGGCTCGACGCTACTGGCCCGGCGTGAGCCCAATCGGGAAACGGTTGCGCCTGGCAGACTCCCCGAGTCCACATACGTGGCTGACGATAACGGGCGTGGTTGGCGGTGTCTCGCAGCGCAATCCTGGAGACGATCCCGAGAACCAGATCTACCTGCCGATCGCAGCCGCACGGGACCGGGATGTCAGCTTCGTCGTCCGCGCTGCTCGCGACGAGCGGGCCGTTGTCGCACCCGCGCGTCAGGTACTAGCGGCACTGGATAAGGACCTGCCGATTGGCGCCCGCACGATGCGCGATGTCTACGCATGGTTCGAGAACGACCGGGCGGGACAGGGGCTTGTGCTCGCGGCGTTGGGTACGGTCGCGTTGTTGCTCGCGGCTCTCGGGGTCTACGCGATCATGTCGCTGCTCGTCTCCCAGCAACGTCAGGAGTTCGCGATCCGACTGGCGCTCGGATGCTCCGCCGAGGCGGTCGAGCGCCTGGTACTTGCCCGCGGCCTCCGTGTTGCTTCAAGCGGTGTCGTCGGCGGACTCATCCTCGGGGGTCTGCTGACGATGGCCTTGTCGCGAATTTTTTACGGTGTGCGCGCTTTCGATCTCACGACGATGCTCGGCGGCGCGACTCTTCTGATTGTGACGGCCCTGATCGCCTCGTGGTGGCCCACTCGACGGGCCATGAACGTCGATCCAATGGTCACGCTTCGCAAGTAGATCGTGCGCCAGCCATGCCTTACGCTGCCGCAGCCCGCTACGCGAGCTCTTTCACGCGCTTGTAGTACGCGATCCGGCTTCAAACAGAGGCTTGGGGCGGACACGACTTCATCGTCCGCGACCCGGATGGGAACATGATCTGCTTTGCCGCGCGTCGCACGTTCGATTGCCGGCCCGTTGTCTCTCGCGCCGGCGCGCCACGGTGTTGAGTGCGAAAATCGTTGCCCGCCGAAGCCGTGCCGTAAATAACACAATGGATCGCGGCTTGCTCATTGGCTCTCGAACACCCATCCAAGGAGAGGCCACATGCTCAGCGATAACAATGCGATTGCGACCGTCGGCGTGAAGAATCTTGAAAAGTCGAAGCAGTTCTACGAGCATACGCTCGGGTTGACCAAGGTCATGGAGAATGCTGAGGTGCTCGCCTTCAAGAGCGGAACCTCGACGCTGTTCGTATACCGCTCGCCGTACGCCGGCACGAATAAGGCGACGGCCGTGACGTTCGTCGCCGAAGAGGTCGATGATCTGGTCCGGACGCTCAAGGGGCGCGGAGTCACCTTCGAGCATTACGACTTACCGCACATGACCCGGCAGGGCGATATTCATGTGGCCGGGTCCATGAGGGCTGCCTGGTTCAAGGATCCAGACGGCAATATTTTCAGTGTGGTCACGCCTTCGAACGCAGCCGAAAAAGAAACGGTGGCTGGATCCGCTCGCTCGACCACATAGAAAGCCTGAGCTCCCCTGAGCACGTGCTAGGATCCGCCGACGCGAAACGTGGAGGAGGCACACGCTGAACACCTTCTTGTGGATCCTGCAGGGCCTCGCCGCGCTTGTCTACGGCTCGTCGGGCGTCATGAAGGTATTCATGTTCGACAAGGTGAGCGAGGATGTCCCGTCCTTCGGCGCGTTGCCGCGTGAAGCGTGGATGGTGCTCGGCATCATCGAGCTCATTTGCACGGTCGGACTGATCGTCCCTGCCGCCCTGCACCGGCGGCCGGCGCTCACCGTCGTCGCCGCCGCGATCCTGGCAATCGAAAGTCTCGTGTTCATCGCTGTGCACGTCAAGTACCGCGAGATCGTGCCCATCATCATGAGCGCCGTGCTGGGCCTCCTCATGGCGTTCATCGCGTACGGCCGGATCGTCCTGCAGCCGATTGTTTGAAAGGCGCGCGGCGAGGGTCAACCAATTACCTCACTCTTTCGGGACGCTGAGCGCCGATTCCACGCCGGCCAAGCCCTGGCGCAGCGGCGCCGCGGTCGTCTCGGGTACTCCGTAGAGCGACAGCCAGATGCCTATCTGATGGGTCTCCTTCATGCCTTCGCGTTCGACGAAGAGGAGCGCGTCGTTCCACGCCGGTACGATGAACGCGATGGTGCGCGACGCGTGGCGCACGGCCACGGTCGCGTCGACATCGACGCTGCCGAGTGAGAGACGACAGGCGTCGCCTGGGCGTAGCCCGCCAACCGGAGGCCGCAGGCGCAAGCCTTTCGCGCCGAAGACCGGATGCTCCTCGCCGGCGCGCGCCGTGGTGCGGAAGCGTGCCGAGAGCTGCGATCGATCGACGCCGCGATGACGTTCGAGCGAGTGCTTCAGGTTGAACAGGAAGAAGGACCAGCCGGCGTCGAGCCCGTCGATGTAGTCGTCCCAGGAACTATCGTCGAAACCCGAGTGCACCAGACGGACCCGCACTCGGCTGCCCTGGACTTCGAGGTAATAGTCGACGGCGAGGCGCACCATGCGGCCCCCCTTCCACGGCATCTCACTGGCGGTCTCCATCCGCCGCAAAGGCTCCCACACCGTAATCGGTGTCTCCCACATCTCCTTAGGGTCCCAGCCGACGCTGACGCTGCCACCTTCGCCCGGCGTCACGGCAGCGTACGGCGCGAACCAGCGCGCGATGCCCTCGCCGGTCGTCAGCGCCTGCCACACCTCCTCGAGCGTCGCGTCGATGTCGATCGTCAGATCGAGTGTCCGGTCGGTACGCTTGCGGTCGTCTGTCACTTCGCCTCCGTGTCGGCCTGACGGCCGTCTTCAGGTTCGGCCGCGCGTGACGGCACGGCCGGGTAGCCGCACGCGAAGACCCGGAACGCGCGGCCCTTTGTCGCGTCGGGATTCTGGTACTTCGCGGCCAGTGTGGTGAGAGCCGCGAGAAGTTCGTCGGCAAACTGTCGTTGATCGGCCGGTGTCGCAAACCGGACCTCGGTTTCCAACGTGATCGTCGGCACGCGCTTGCCGCGAGCGGCGGCTGCGCGCCCCAGTGCGGCGAGGTCGTTCAGCGCCCTTCCCGCGACGGCCGACAGGTAGGCAGAAGAAAAGGCGTCGGCGACCTTCCGTGTATCAACGGCGACCCCGCCCAACGTCTTCGGCGCGATGGCGTACGACGTTGCAGTGCGAACATAGGAGCGATCGATGCGGCGGCCAACACTGCCGTGGTCGTGCGCCTCCACCAGGCCCTGCGCCTCCAGCATCCGCAGGTGATAGAGCACCCGCTGACGGGGCATTCCCATGGCTTTGGCGACCTGCGGTGCCGATTGCGGCCGGTCGAGCGATTGGAGCAGCCGCAACCGTATCGGCTGCAGGGCCACACGCGCGCGCGCAGGGTCGTCGATGATGTCCAGGTGTCTGGCGGCCATAGAGAAACCCGCAACGGCGTATCGGACAAAGTAATTTGTCCGTCCGCCGTTGTCAAGTTTTCTTTTGCCGGTGAACTGCGTCTCGTGCTCGTGCGGTCGCCATCAGATGCGGCGACGAGAGACTTCGATGCTATTCGCGTCTCGCGCTACCTGAGCAGACCCACCTTCTGGCGGAGAAGCTGCTCGCGCGGATCGCCATGAAGAAATGCCAACTCCGGATACGTTAGATGGATCCCGATGCGCTGAGGGCCCAGAACATACATGCGCTCCAGCGCTTCGAATGTGCGGTCCTTGTCACCGAGGCCTGCGAAGATGAGCGCTTGGGCGTTGGGATATTGTGAGGCGGCCGCCAACTGCCTCTCAGCCTCGTCGCGCCGGCCAGCCTTGGCGTAGATGTAACCGACGAAGCCATTGGCCTCCGGCCCTGGGGATCCACGGTGCGCATCAGCAGCGGAAGTAATGAGCTGGAGCGCCTCCTCGATATGTCCTTCGCCGAGCTTGGTCCGCGCCAGGCACGTGTCCCTCTCAAAATTGCCGATTGGCAGCTTGAGGCATGAGAGTTCCGCCTCGTCGTACCGCTTCGCCGAGATCAGCATCGATCCTAAGTGTGCGTGGATGGCTGGCGAGAGAGGATCGGCTTTCTCCGCACGTCGCAACTGCTGCACCGCTTCGTCGTTCCGACCGAGCACGTACAAAAGCCACACGCCGAAATCGTCATAGGTCATCGAACGATTGGGATCGAGCGCGATAGCATCGCGGAAGCACTTTTCGGCCTGCTGCCACTGACCCTCGCGTGCGTACATCATGCCAAGCGCATCGTGCGCCTCTGCCAGCAGCGGGTCCAACTGGATCGCCTTCTCCGCCGCGTTGCGCATCTTCGGCAACTCATCGGGAGCATGATCCAAAACGAATTGAATGGAACGGTGTGCTGAAACCGAGGCGAGAGCTGCATAGGCCGGCGCAAATGAGGGATCCTTCGCAGTCGCTTGCTCGAAGTACCCGAGACTCTGGAACCTTTGCGGCCCGTTGTCTTGACTCAATGCACGACCGCGGAGGTAGAGATCGTAAGCGTCGACGCTCGTCTCGTACCGTCGGCGTGTGTGGCCAAGTTGCAATCGCAGGCTGTTGACGATGCCGCGAGAGATTTCGTCCTGGATGGCGAGTACGTCGGTGAGCGCGCGGTCGAATCTGCCAGACCAGACGGAAGAATCATCGCGAACTCTGACGAGCTGCGCCTCGACCCGCACCCGGTCGGGCACGCGCTCGACCGAGCCCTCGAGGATGTAGTCAACGTCGAGCTGCTTTGCCGCCTTCCGGATATCGCGGGGCACTCCCTTGAACGCAAACGAAGAGGTCCGGGAGCGAACTGCCACACCCTCGAGAATCGAGAGGTTGCCGATGATCTCGTCGGTAAGGCCGTCGGCGAAGTACTCGTCGCCCTTTAGAGGACTCAGATTCTCCAGTGGCAGCACGGCGATTCGGATTGGGGCGGCGACGAACCGGACCCTCATCCAACTTACCGCCGCCACCGCGACGAGGATGACAAAGGCGCCGGCAGCGATGAGACGCGGCCGCCCGACGCCTATCGTCCGCTCCGAAACGCCTCGATGGCTGTGGAAGTGAAACCGCGGCACATAGTGCCCCTTCGGCACTTCGATGACCGTAGCGTCGTTACCGCCGTCGTGCGCGTAATACTCGATCAGCCGCGCGCGAAGCCGTCCCGCCTCGGTGCGCACGATTGAGTCCACCTTTGGATCGTAGCCAGGCCTGCGGCCGAATACCTCGACGCCGATCACGGATTCCTTGATCTCCTCATCCCTGCCCTCCAGGTGGCGCTCCACCAGAAAACGGAGAAATCGGGACAGGCGGTCGTTCCGCCCGAAAGCCGCGCTGCATAGTACTCGCGCCAGCTCTTCACGGATGAGCTGATGACTCCGTTCTTCGGTCGCCATCGGCGCCGAGGATATCTCTGCATTCGAACGAGTGCAAAGGGTATGAAACCCAGCTTCAACCCTCTTCGGCTTGCCTCATGCCACCGACTTCTGCTGAATGATGCGAGCCATGTCGGGTTCGCGCTCGCGAGACGTGTTCGATTGATCAGAGGAGCACAGCAATGTCAGTCAAACGGAGAATCGTTGTCGCGCTTGCTGCGGCGCCCCTCGTGCTGGTCAGCAGTGTTACATCCGTTGGCTGGGGAGTGCCGGAGACGTTATCGGCCGCGCCGGTCATCGATTGGAGCCGCAAGGCGCAGCGCGCGATCGTGCCGCCTGGCCCCGGCGGCGTGTTCGGTAAAGAAAACTACGGGAATAAATTCCCTGGCGAGGCGGCGGTCTACATGGGGATCGTCCACGCGGCGATTTACGACGTGGCGGTCGCGATTGAGGGGGGCTATCAACCCTACGCCATCACGATAGACGCTTCGTCGGACACGTCACCCGCTGCCGCAATTGCGACCGCGGTCCACCACACGCTTGTTGGATCCGCGGACATAGGCTTGTCAGGCTTGCAGCCTGGCCTCGCCCTCACACCCGCCCAGCAGGCGACCCTCGACGCGGAGTACTCGGAATATATCAACGCCATCCCTGAAGGCGCGGCCAAGGCGAACGGTGTCTGGCTCGGCCAGCAGGTCGCGATCGCGATTCTCTTGCACCGTGAGAACGACGGGCGCGATGCAAACCCGACTCTGGCAGACCTCAACCCGCCGCCCGCGGGCGCCGGCGTGTGGGAGCGAAATCACGGCAGTCCTCTGCCGCCGGTGCTGGGCCTTCGACTACCAGGAATCAGGCCGCTCGCGCTCGCGAGCGCCGCGCAATTTCGCCCCGACGGTCCTAATCTGCTGACGAGCGAGGAGTACACAGAAGACTTCAATCAGGTCAAGGAGCTGGGCCGATCCGACAGCACGATTCGAACGCCTGATCAGACCGACGAGGCACTGTTCTGGACCGACCACGATCTCAGACA
>JBKPTT010000280.1:0-17522 GCA_046735635.1 Acidobacteriota bacterium
CGAGGGCGCAGCGCCGCGCGCCGTGGTCGAAGGCGCAGTGCCATGCGCCGCGCTCGAGGGCGCAGCGCCGCGCGCCGTGCTCGTCGATGCGGCGCCTCGCGCGGCGGCTGCTGGCCGCTGCAGCTGGACGGTCAGCGTTCGTGACGGGTCCGCCTTCGACAACTTCACCGTCTCGCGCGCCATGGTGTAGCCCGGCTGTACGATGCGTACGGTGTGCGTCCCGAATGCGAGATCGTCGATTGTCAGCGGTGTCCGTCCGCGCCACTTGCCGTTAATGGTGACAACGGCATTCTTCGGAATCGACTCGACCTTGATGGATCCGTGCGTTGGCTGCGCTGCGCGCGCGGTGGACGGCGGCGCCGCTTCGCGAGGGACGGGTGGAACGCCCGAGGTCGGCTGTGCGACTGATTGTTCGCTCCACGCGCGCCCGGACCGCTGCGGTTCCGACGTCTGGCGGGGCGTTGCCGCCGCGTTAGGCGCGGTCGGAGCATGTGCCGTCTGCGCGGCATCCGGCTGGGCGCGAGTGGCGAGCGCGTAGCCGCCCGCAAGTCCCGCGAGTGCACCAATCACAAAAGCAAGCGCGACGGGGACGATCACCGAGCGCGAACGCTCACGTTCGGCTATCGGCTCGAACATCTCGTGAGAGGCGGGCCGTTCCGGCGGCTCGTACTGCCACATTGGAGACTCCGCCGCGCGAATCGGGCGTTCGCTGATCCCCAGATCGGGTGGCGGCACGGTGTCGGGGTCGTCCAGCAACATCGGCGCGTGGTCGTCGTGCAACAGCCGAAGTCCATCGGCATCATCAGGCGGCGGCAGCGGCGTTGGCACTACCGGCGGCGCGGGCTCTTCCGGCTGTGCGTCGGGCAGTTCCTCCTCTTCCGCAAATGCGTCGTGATCCAACGGTGAAACCGGGATCGTCGCGACCGGCGGTATCGGATGTTGGGGCCGCTCGGGTGCGGCCTCTGAGGGCAGGCCCGATTCGAACGCCGAATCCTGCGGCCGCTGCTGCTCGATCCGAGTCTCCCTCACGGGGGCGACCACGGCCGGCGTCGAGACTCCCGTCGCACGGCCGCGAGCGGCGGCTTCGAGCTCCGCCACCAACGCGGCAGCGGTTGGATAGCGGCGTGCCGGATCCTCGTCCATCGCTCGCGCGAGTACGCGCTGCACGGCTTCCGCCTGCACGCCCAGCGACGCGCCGGCGAGGGCTCCGATCTGTTCACCAGTGCCTGACGGCCGACGCGCCGTCAGCAACTCGTAGGCGATTGCCGCCAGAGAGAAGACGTCAGCCGGCGTGCTCCAGTTACCACCCGCTATGCGCTCGGGTGCGCTGTACGGACGCCTGACGGGCGCGCGAATGCCGACACGCTCGAGCGACTCCACAATCCCGAAACCGCTCGCACGGGCTTCCTCCGGCGACACGAAGACGTCGCGTAGATGCAGCCCTCCATGCCCGACCCCGGCGGCGCGCGCGAAATCGATGGCACTGGCAAGCTGTGTGATGAACGGCAGCACCTGATCGACGGCCGCAGGCGCGTAATGGCGGATGGCGATGTCGAGAGACTCCGCCGCGACGTACTCTTCGGCCCGGTACGCGGCAGTACCTTCGACGCCCGCCGCAATCGGCTCGACGATTGCCGGATGAAACAGCCCGGCGTCGCACGTGCGCGCCAGTTCATTGGCGAGCGATTGCGCCTGCTCGGGTGTGATGTCGAGACGGAACAGCTTGACGGCGACCAGGCGATCGCGCGTGGGTTCGTACGTGCGAAAGACGGGCCCGAGAGCGCCAATGCCGATTTGATGCAGGACCCGGAACGGTCCGAACGCCGGAGGTGGAGCGAAGGCAGCGGGATCGTCTCTGGTCATTCCACGGCGGGATTAAAAAAATGTAACACAGACGGCACGCGCCTTGACTTATTTTCGGAGTTTGAGAGAGTACGAAACGGTGTCCGCAGATCCAACCGCATCAGACTCCCCCGGCTCGCGTGCAGCGGCGTTCGCTGCCGCGGGCGCCGCAACCGCCATTGACGTTCGCACGATCAACTGGATCCGGCCGCTCTTTGGCGCGTACGCGTACGATCACGGGAGCGTCGCCTCATTCTACGCGGGCAATCCCACGTCGCGCGACGCCTGGGCTGACGCAATCCGCCGAGTCCAGGCGCACCGTAGCCAGGCGGCTATTGCCCGCATCATGGCAGCCCAGCAGGAGCGCCGCGGCGCTCCGCCCGAGGCCCGCGCCGCAGCGGAACGACTCGCGGATCCGGCAACGGTCGCGGTCACGACGGGTCAGCAGGCGGGCGCCTTCGGCGGTCCGCTGTTCACGCTGTTGAAGGCGGTCACCGCCATCGAGCTCGCGAAACGAGCCTCCAGCGAGCACGGCGTCAGCGCGGTCCCGATCTTCTGGGTGGATGCCGAGGATCATGATTGGGCAGAGATCCGAAGTGCGACGGTCCTCGACGGCGAATTCCAGCCGACCACAATTACGCTCGAGGACATCGACGGAGCGGGAGACGTCCCGATCGGCAAACTCAAACTGGACGATCGCGTCACCGGGTCGGTGGAACAGCTGCTCGCCGCGCTGCCGCCAACCGAGTTCACGCCTTGGATCGGCGAGGTCGCACGCGCGACGTACCGTCCGGGCGCCGGCATGGCGGAGGCGTTCGCTCGATGGATCGAGGCGGTGCTCGGGCGGCACGGTCTCATCGTGTTCGATTCCACCGATCCCGATGCGAAGCGTCTCGCCGCGCCTGTCTTCGTTCGCGAGCTCGAGTCTCCAGGGCACACGGCGTCGCTCGCGGCGGATGCGGCCGACGCGCTCGCCGCACGGGGCCACACGCCGCAGGTCGTGCCGCAGCGCGCGAGCGTCGCGCTCTTTCACCTGAACGGCAAACGCGAGGCGATACGCCGCGAGGGTGATCGATACGTCTTCAGCAATCGGACCGACACCCGCGAGGCGCTCGCCAAGGAAGCGATGGCGGATCCGTCGCGCTTCAGCCCGAACGTGCTGCTGCGCCCGATCGTCCAGGACACGCTCTTCCCGACGGTGTGCTACGTCGCCGGACCGAGCGAGCTCGCATATCTCGGACAGCTGCGCGGCGTGTACGAGCATTTCGGTGTACCGATGCCCCTCGTGCACCCAAGAGCGACCGCGACGCTCATCGACGGCGCCGCGTCGCGATTTCTCGCCAAATATCCGGTGCCGTTCGACGAGCTCCAGTCGCGAGACGAATCGGCGCTCAACCGCCTGCTCGAGGCGCAGCTTCCGGCAGAAGTGAACGACGCCTTGAAGGACGCCGACACGACACTGCACGCCGTGTTTCAGCGCGTCATCGACGCGATGCCATCGCTCGATCCCACGCTCGCGGGCGCCGCCAAGACAACGATGGGCCGGCTCGAGCACGACCTGCGCACGCTGCAGCAGAAGGTGATTCAGGCGGCGAAGCGGCGCGACGAGACGCTTCGCCGTCAGTTCTCACGCGCCCAGGCGCAGATCTTTCCACTGGGGAAGCCGCAGGAGCGCGTGCTGACGATGGTGTATTTCCTGAATCGGTACGGCCCCGCGCTCGTCGACACCTTGATGCGCGAGCTGCCGATCGACATGGGATCGCACTGGATTTTGACATTGTAGGGCCGCAGTTCGCGGTTTGCGGTTTGCGATTCGCGGTTCGCGGTTCGGTCCTACCTATTCAGCGGCCCTGAGCGCGGCACGTCGCCGATCGCAATCCTCGACTCGCCCGTCGCGTGTGGCCCGCCATGCGGCAGCAGCGCGACAGCGATGAGGTAGAGCGCAATCGTGAAGAACGCGATGTAACCGGCCAATGGGCTCAACGGCTCCTGACTGACGGTGCCAAGGGTGGCAACATCGAAGAGCGCCGTCAACATACGCCTCATGCGTCCACCCTCCGGATCGGCCAGCGCGTCGAGCACGATGAACTTCAGTACGAACGCTGCACCACAGATCACGAACAGACTGCGCAGCACACGAACGCGGTCGGGCGCGGCAACCAGCGTGTTGAGCAGCAGCACGAACAAGCACGTGCTGACCGTTACCATCGGCAACCCCGCACGCGGGGTCATCAGATTGAACAACTGCGCAGAGGCGGCAAAGAGCGTCACCATCACCGATGCGCCGTTGGCGTTCTCGAGCACGCTGCGGGATCCGTGGAGAAGCCGATTGCCGTGGACCGTGCCGCTGCGCACGAGCACGGCCATCAGCAGCACGGCAAGAACGAGCGTGAACAACGGTGGGGTCGCCAGCGGCTCGCGGCCTCCCGGCTGAAGGCCGCCGAGCAGCGCAACCGTGAGCAGGCACAACGGCAGGAACACCGCCTCTCGCGCCGCGCTCATTTACGCTTCCTGAACACGCGCAGCGGATTGAAGTCAGAGATGTCGTGCTCGATGCCGCGCTGCAACTCGGCTCGCAGTTCATCACCGGTGTGCATCTGCAGATCGGGATCGTCGACGACCAGCCGCCCGTTGGGCGCGAGCGCAATGGCCTTATCGACGGCCGCCAGCCCCTTGCTAAACAGCTCATCCGAACTGTACACGCGTCCCCACCCTTCGCGGTAATAGCTGTAGGCGATGTAGAACTGGGTCGTCGCGTCGCGCTCGGCCGGATCGGCACGAGTGAACGCCGCGCGAGCCTCCTGGAACTGATCGCGACGGAAAAACTGCAGCCCGTCGCTGAATGCCTGTGCGTCGACGCGGTACGCTCCGACCGCGGCTTGAAGCCCACCTGTGACTTGCGCGATGGTTGCGGGCTGCCGTGCGTACAGCCACACAATCAGGAAGGCGTACGCGATCGTGGCGGTCAGCCCCGCCGCGCGAACCAGCGTCGTCGTCGACACGCCTTCATCTTAGCGGGCCGCCTCGGTCAGTGCGATGCCGTGATCAGGTGGCGGTCCCGGGATAGCACCCACGTGCGGGTCGGGAGGCGTCTTGAAAGGATGTTCGGCGCAAAGCCGCGGGATCCGGATCCGCGGTGCCGGAGCCGCGCAGCAGCCGTTCTGCCGATTACAGCGCGGCCGCCGCGTCAGTCAGCATTCGGTCCGCTGCCTCCAGCTTTCCTCGCATCTCCTCGAGCCACCGCTCGTCGCAGCTCAACGCCTGCCGCGACGCGCCGATCGCTCGGCTCATCTCGGACGGCGCCGGCCCTCCCGGGGTGGTGCGCACGCGCACGAAGTGGCGAGGATCGAGAGTCTCCGTGAGCGCCGCCTCCTCATAGACGATGGGCGCGCCCAGCACCGACGACGAGACATCTCGCAGCACGAGCGCTCGGGACTCGCCGGGTCGCTTCGCCACTTCGGCGACGAACAGCTTCGCGATCGTGTGGCTTGTCTTGAAGGGCACGTCGTGATCGCGTGTGAGCGTATCGGCCAGCTCGGTGAGCGTAATCCAGCCGTGCGACGCGCGCTCGGCGAGACGCGCGCGATTGAACTCCGCGGCGGTCATCGCAGCGGCGACGAGCCGGACCGCGCGCCGCGCGTCGCTGAACGTCGACACGACGAGCGGCTGCAGATCGTCCTCCGTGTCGACGATGTCGCCGAACGGGGTGTTGTGGACGGCAAGGATGATCGCGTTTGCCTGCCCCAGCGCCTTGCTGCCAA
Source organism: Acidobacteriota bacterium (assembly GCA_046735635.1). GTDB lineage: Bacteria > Acidobacteriota > Vicinamibacteria > Vicinamibacterales > 2-12-FULL-66-21 > JALZOC01. The sequence continues at coordinate 5,604 of JBKPTT010000280.1, forward strand.
TCGCGCGCGTGTGCTCGAGCGCGACAGGATTGCGCTTCTGCGGCATGATGCTGCTCGACTGCACGAATTCGTCCGCGAGACGGAGATATCCAAACTCGTGCGTGCACCAGAGCAGGAAATCCTGGACGACGCGCCCCAGCCCTGCAAGCAGCACCGCCGCGGCCGACACGCTCTCGAGCAGGTAATCCACGGTCGCGATACTTCCGTATGTGTTCCCGGTCGGACCGGCGAATCCGAGCAGCTCGCTGGTGCGCGCCCGGTCAATCGGGAAGCCGGTTCCGGTGATGGCGCACGCCCCGAGCGGGTTCAGATTTGTCGTGAGGTACGACGCCCGAAGGCGCAGGGTGTCGCGTTCGAGCTGTTCGACCACGGCGTGCAGGTAATGCGCGACGGTAGTGGGCTGTGCAGGCTGCGTGTGCGTGAGCGCGGCGAACACGTCTTCGCGGTGCGCGGCCGCGAGATCGAGCAGCACGCCGCGGAGCCGCAGCACCGCTGCATACAGCCCGAGAATCAGCTCGCGCTGCTGCATCCGATACATCGTCATGTCGATGTCGTTACGGGAGCGCGCCGTGTGCAGACGCCCCGCCGCTTCGTCGCCGCAGTGTTCCACGATCAGCCGCTCGATGAAGAAGAACAGGTCCTCGCAGCGGCTGTCGAACGCCGCTTTCCGTACGTCGTCCATCTTGATCGCGTCGAGCGCCTGGCGGATGGAGTGGGCCTCGGCATGCGGGATGATGCCGCGCTCGGTCAGCATCACGAGATGCGCGTAGTGGATGCGCATCAGCGGTGAGAGGAAGAGCGCCTTGGCGTCCTCGAAGTTCTCGTTGAGCACGCACGCGATGTATTCGGGAGAGAATCGCATGTCGGAAATGCCGGGGCTGCAGCCTCGGCTGCGGGCGCCGAGGCCAGCCTACATTGTCCTCCTGCCCAGGCTCAACAGGTTCGCCATCAGGCGATACGCGCCGGGGGTGCCGGCGGGCAGCTGCCGCCATAAGCCGAGCCCGAGGTAGATCCAACGTCCCTTGCCGTACTGCGCTTCGACGAGCGCCCCGGTCTTTGCGCCCGGGTTCAGCGGAAAGGGATCCGTCATGCGGATCAAGTCGACGTAGCGCTGATCTCGTTCCGCCAGAAAGTACGTGCCTCGCTCCTGCACCCAACCTGCCCAGTCACCGGAACCGATCTTGTTCGGCACGTTGAAGACCGGATCCGACGGGACCAGGATTTCCACCGGCGCATTCTCGTCCGTGATCCGTTCCTGACCGTTTTTTGCCGGGTACGGTCCATATTGCGCGTCGTTGAACTCGAGCTTGTTGTAGTTCACGAGGACGACGCCGCCGTTCTTGACGTAGTCGAGCAGGCGGTTGTTGTTGGCCCGCAGATCGGCACGTCGCTCGTACGCGCGGACGCCGGTCACGATGACGTTGTACCGGGACAAATCGCCTGACGCGAGCTCCCGCGCGTCGATCACGTGCACATCGGCGCCCAGCTGCTGAATCGCGGCGGGGACGTCGTCGCCGACGCCCATGATGTAGCCGACGCGAAGCCCCGGCGCAATCTTGACGTCGATCGCCTCCACTCGCGTCCGCGCGTCCTCGATGACATGCCGCCGATGAATGTGCGGATACTCTACGACGTCGTAACCGCTCGACGACGAGTGGGATTCATCGGCGACCGTGGCACTGACCGAGAAGTCGCCGGGCGCGACGTGCGACGGAGGCGTGAGCGTGAACGAGAGCGTGGCGGACTCTTCCGCGCGCGCGAACGTGACAGGGGCGGTGCCCGGCGTGACGCGCCATCCGTCCGGCGCCTTCAACGACGCCGAGGCGGACACGTTGCCGTTCACGTTGCTCGTCACGGTCACTGCTATCCTCCGCCCCGCCGGCGGACGTCCTGCTGCCGCCGGCGCCGATGACGACACAATCGCGATCTCGGGCGACACACGGACGTTGAAGGGGGGCACGACCTGCAGCTCCATACGCTTCTCGCCGGCATACAGGTCGCTGTACCGGAATTCGACCGGGTGACGCACGCTCACCTTCGCGCCGCCGATCGTGAACACGAAGGTGGCAACGAACGGTGTCGGACGGAACGGCAGCCCGAACGGCACGTCCGGATCGAAGTCGTACCTCGCCGAGTCGCTCCGGGGCGTCCAGTACGGCGTCGAGAGCGGCACCTTCGCAATCGTCAGGCTGGCCGAGCAGGATTTCGCCCCGTGCGACGGAATCGCACCGCTGCACGCCACCGCCGATGCGTCGAAACCCGCGAACCCCGCGAACGTAACGCCGTCGAGCGTCACGTCAGCCTTCCCGTTGTTCCCCGCCACCGCGTTGATCTTCACCCCCTGCCCAGCGACGACCGTTCCGTCATCAGCGAGCGCCTCGACTCTGATGCCGTGGGTCAGCAGCAGCGCCTCTTCGAACTGCGGCTCTTTCTGCGCGAGGCGGAAATCAATCTCGTAGCGCGCGGTGTCGTCCAGCGTTAGCGTCTTGATTTTTTCGCGCAGGGCGCGAAGCGATCCGAGTCCGCGGACGAGGGGAGCTGCCGCGGCCTCCGGGGTGGCCGCCGCGACACGGGATGCTTCGGTCACCGCGTCCGCAATCGATGACAACGCACCGGTGAGCTCCGCAGGCGGATGCTCCCCTGCGTACGAGGCGAGGCCGCCAAGTGTCGTGTCGATTCCGTCGAACATGTCCGCCGGCGCGATGCCCGGCTGACCGATTACCTCGTCTACCAGCCGGTAGTTCCGTGTGCGGTTCTCCCCCGGCAGCAACAACAGCTGTGATGTGCCCTGGCATTTGTGCATGCTGCGCGCTTCCAGGCCCAGCTCCGCGTACGTTCGGCCGAGCACCGGATCGAACGCCGAGCTCGACACGGTCATCAAGTCGCGCGCGCCAGGGGCCGGGCGGCCGCCGAATTCCGTGCAGAAGAGACGCTTCGCCTGCCATGGGCGCAGGCCTGCCCTGATCTGATCGGGATAGCGAGCGGGATCCGCGGCCGCTTTGAACGCGTCGATCGTGAGCCGTGTCGATGCCTGATGGTGCTGGCCGCCGCCGCCACCGCCGCACACGAATCCGACGACGACATCGGGGCGAATCGCGCGGATGTGCCGCACGTAGTCGCCCACGATCTCGTCATGCCCCCACTTGTCGATCGACTCGTCGATGCTGAAGGAATAGCCGAAATCGACGGCGCGGGTGAAGTACTGCTCCGAACCATCGAAACGGTGCACCGCAAGCAGTTCTTCGGTTCGCAGCACGCCCAGCGCCTGGAAGATCTCCGGCCCGATCTCGTTCTGCCCGCCGTCGCCGCGCGTCGCGGTCACGAGCACCGTGCGCATGCCGCGTCCATGACTCATTTGCGCGAGCAGCGCATTGTCCTCGTCGTCGGGATGCGCGTCGGTCTCCATGAACGTGCCGGCGGAGGCAAGCTTCCGGAGCGTCAGCTGCAGCGCCGCCTCGCTCGGCAGCTCCCCCACCGGCCGAACTCGGAGCTGCGCCGACAACCCGACGGCGCACATGAACAGGACGGCAACCGCCGAAAAGGTGGCTGGGTTTGGCGCGCCTTTCATCGCGTTCGGCGTCAACTCGCGCATTTTTTTCTAGAAGGCGAACTTGAAGCCGACCTGCATGATTCGCTGGTCGTATCCGGACGTCGGCGGAAATACTGCTGGAAGCGACGAAGCAGAAAGACCGCCGGTCGCATCGGTCGGAACCACGCGGTTGACGGCCGAGACGTTCTGTGTGTTGAAGAGGTTCTTCGCCTCGAAGAACACCTCCGCGCGGCGCGGACCCGAAAACGGCACGAACCGCGAGTACCGCAAATCGAGGTTGAAGACGCGGCCCAGCCGGCCCGAGTTGCGCTCGATCCCGATTGGCCTGTCGTTGAACAGACCATCGGCGTTCAAGTCCAGGTTCGACCGGATGTTGAACGGCAACCCGCTGTTCGCCTGCAGGATGACACCGACCTGGTTGTTGTTGAGGATCATCGGGCCGACGCCGTCGCCCGCGACGCTCGGCGCAATGACGGTGGAGACGGCGAGCGTGTGCGTCTGATTGAACGGCGTCACACCCTTGTCGCGATCGATGTTCGTCGGATCGGAGACGCGATCGTCCTGGCTGCCGACGACGTAGGTGCCCGTCAGCGGCGTGTTGTCGACGCCGCGCGCGAGCGTGTAGGCGACCTGCGCCATCCACCCGTGCGTCATCCGTTTGGTCAGCCCGGCGGTGAACCCGTTGTACGTCGATTCGCCGATCGACTTGAACATGTTGATGCGGTTAAACGTTGGGTCGACCCGCGTCGACGTGGAAAAAATCGGCCGGCCGTCGGGCAGCGTCGCGCCGCTCGGCACGAGGTTGACGTCGATGAGCAGCGGAAGATTGCGGCCGATCGAGTTCACGTAGCCGACGCTGACCGATAGATCGGAAGCGATGGCGCGCTCGAGCTGCACGTTGCTCAACCATGCCGACTGCGTACGGAAATCGGGGTCCACCGCATTGATGCTTTGACGCGGCAGCGTGAAGCCAGGCGGCGGCGACGCAAGGCTGATGGGGAACGCGGGCGCACCGGGCGCGGTCGGCGCGAGCGGCCCGACGTTGTAGCTCTTGGGATCGCCGTTATTCAGGATGGCGTTGTCGTAGAAATCCAGGAGCGGGGGCTCGAACATCCGGCCGATCGACGCGCGCAACACCGTGTCACCCGCGCTGTCGAGCGACCACGCGACGCCGGCGCGCGGACCGAAGTTGTTCTTGTCCACCGTGAAATGCTGCGAGTATGGATTCGCGGCAAACGAACGAGCGTCTGGCACCGCGAACAGGTCGTAGCGGACACCGTAGAGCAGCTTGACGCGCGGGCTCAGCTGCCAGTCGTCTTGCACGAACATGCCGTAGAAGCCCGAGTCATAGGAGGCGCTCAGATCGCCGAGCTGCTGTTGGAAGTTGGCGTAGGCGTACGGATTCGCGCCGTTCTTCGCGGCCTGATAGTCCGCGATCGTCGCAAAGTTATAGAGGAACAGCTCGCCGCGAACGCGTTCGTCGGAAATCCACTGCGCATCGATTCCGGCCTTGAGCGCGTGGGCGCCTCGAATCGACGTCACGTTGTCGATGATCTGCGTGATTCCCTGCCTGAAGTCGAATCCGACCGAATTCGAATCACCGATGCGCCCGCCGCCGAAGTCGGCCTTGCCGGAGACACTGACGGCAGGTCCGTCCACCGAAACACCCGGCGTGCGGAACTGGTGACGCCGCGCGTACTGGACCCGCAGCTCGTTGAGCGTCCCGCGCCGGAACGTCGAGACGAGCTGCGCGGAGGTCGAATCCATGCGATCCGTGAAGTCGGTCGCACGATCGAGCGTCGTGAGGCCGCCGGCGATATTGTTCGGCGAGAAGTTCTTGAACCCGAAGTACCGTACCGACAGCAGGCTGCCGGGCGAGAGCTGGTAATCCGTCTTGCCGAATCCGAAGTGCACGCGCTGGTGCGCCGGGATGACGCCGCTCGCCGGCAGCGAGATGCCGAGTGCCGCCGCGTCCGCAGGATTCACCGTAATCACCTGGCCGCCCGTGACGAGACTCCGGTCCACGAATTCGTACGCGCCGTAGTAGTGCCACTTGTCGCGCTGAATCGGCCCGCCAAGGGTGCCCGTGAAGTCATCCGCTTCGGTGTCCGGCTTGCGCGCGGTGGTCGCCAGGAAGAACGGACGCGCCGACATAGGATTTCGCTTGAACCGGTAGCTCGCGCTGCCGTGGACGCTGTTCGTCCCCGACGGCGTAATCGCGTTGTAGACCATGCCCGTTGTCTGGCCGAACTCCGGCGCAAACCCGTTGGTAATGACCTTTACTTCACGCACCAACACTTCCGAGATGGGCAGCATCCGCAGCCCGGCGCGGTCCTTCTCGGTGTTGGTGTTGCCGTCGATCTGATAGTTGGTGTGCATCTGCGAGCCGTTCGCGTTGATGCGCGGCACGCCGAATTCGTTGTTCTCGTATCCGGTGACGTTCGCCTGAAGGAACGCAAAGTTGTACGGGTTCCTCGAGACGAGCGGCAGGTTTCGGACCTCGGTCTCGCCGATCGTCCGACCGAGATCGATCTTTCCGGGCTCCGCCACCGGCGATTCCCCCGTCACGGTCACGACTTCGTTCACGTTGCCCACCGAGAGCGTGACGTTGACGACGACGGACTGTCCCGCGGACAGCGTCAAGCCGTGTTGCTCGAACTTCTTGAACCCTTGCAACTCCGCCGACAGCTGATAACGGCCGAGCGGGAGCAGCGGCGCGCGGTACACGCCGGTAGAGTTGCTGACGACGACGCGCGTCTCGCCGGTGTCGAGATTCGCGACGGTGACGTTGACGCCGGGCAGCGCGGCGCCTGATTGATCCGTGACGACACCTTCGATCGTGCCGTTGATAGCCTGAGACTGTGCGAAGGCTGCGCCGGCACACCACGCCAGCGTCAGCCAGAGAGCGATCCCGCCTTTCACGAACACCCGAGTCATCCTGAAGGACCTCCTCGTCGAGTATAGGCCGGTCGACGCGCGTCTTTCGGTCACGCCCGACCGCCACGAACTGATGAGGACTTAGACGCCTGGTCCAGCTTCGAGGATTTTCGCGTAGAACGTCTCGTATTGGGGTACGACGAGATCGGCGCAGAACCGTCGCTTCACGGCCCGGCGCCCTTCGCCTGCGACACGCTCGTGCAGCTCGCGATCGGTCAGCACTCGTAGTCCGCTCGCAGCCATGCCGGTTATGTCGTCGGGCGCGTGCAGAAACCCAGTGACGCCGTGCTCGATGACCTCGTGCAACCCGCCGACATTCGAGGCAACCACCGGCACCCGGCATGCCATCGCTTCGAGCGCCGCCAGACCGAAACTCTCCTGAGCCGACGGCAGCAGGAACAGATCGGCAATCGATAGGAGCGGAATGATCTGATCCTGTTCGCCGAGCGCGTCGACCTGCTTCGCGATCCCGAGATCGCGTGCCTTGTCGAGCGCCGTTGCGAGCTCAGGACCGTCGCCGACGAGCAAGAGCCTCGCTGGCACACACTCGGCTATTTTCGCGAACACCTCCACGGCCACTTGCACGCGTTTGACCGGCCGGAAGTTGGACACGTGAATGACGAGCTTCTCGCACCCGGGGGGGCAATAACGGGCGCGAAGCGCCTGTGCGTCCACTCGTCTGTAGACGTTGCAGTCGAGAAAATTCGGGATCACCGTAATCGCCTTGCGCACCGCCAGCGCCCGATACGTGTCCTGGCGCAGGCTTTCCGACACGGCCGTCACACCATCCGACCCATCGATCGAAAACGCGACCGTTTCCGCATACGAATGATCGCTCCCGACCAGAGTGATATCCGTGCCGTGGAGCGTGGTAATGACCCGTGGCGTGCGCGACGACGGCTCGCGGAGCAGAATCTGCTTGGCGAGATAGGCGGCGGTCGCGTGCGGCACCGCGTAATGCGCGTGGATGATGTCGAGCCCGGCCTCGCGCGCGACGTGCACGATGCGCGTCGCCAGCGCGATTACGTATTGCGGTTCGCGGAACAGGGGATAGGCCGGCGTGTGCACGCGATGGAACGTCAGGCCCGCCTGATAACTGCCGAAGCGGAACGGCGTGTCGGTGCTGAGCACGTGCACGTCGTGGCCCCGCGCCGCGAGCGATTTGGCGAGCTCGGTGGCCACAATACCGCTGCCGCCAACCGACGCATAGCAGACGATTCCGACGTTCACGATCGGGACGCTCCGCCGCGCGACGTCCAGTCCTTGAGGAGGTGCGGGCGCAGCAGCGGCTCGCGGAGCACCAGGCCTTCCGCGTAAGCGACTCCCGTGAGCGCGCCCAGGTGCGCGTCGCGGCTTTCAATCAACCGCTGAAACTGCGGAACGGTGAGACGCGTGGACACGCTGTTGGCCGCCGACGGCGCGAACTGCGATCCATGGCATGCGAGCGCCCGGCGCTTCGTGTCGTAATGCGACGACACGTCGATGCCGAACGACGGCGCGATCGAGTCGTTGATGAAGTAATAGCAGACCCAGTCCGCGCGCCAGCTCTCGCCGCATTCGGGCGCGAATCGGCGAAGCGCCGCCTTGAACACCGCACGCGTCAGAACCTCGCTCGCCGCGCGATGATCGGGATGGCGATCGTTCCAGTACGGCACGACGATCGTACGCGGCCGCACCTCGCGGACGATGCGTACCACGTCGAGTACCTGGCTGTCGCGCCCGTCGATGCCGCCGTCGGCCCATCGCAGGTTCACGCGCCAGGCGGCGCCCAGCACCTCCCGGGCGGCCTCGGCTTCGCGCTCGCGCTCCGCGGGCGTGCCGTTCGACCCGAGCTCGCCGCGGGTGAGGTCGCACACGCCAACAGCAAATCCCATCGCGGCATGCAACGCCACGCTTCCGCCAAACCCGATCTCCACGTCGTCGGGATGCGGCCCGAACACCAGGAGGTCGATTTCCGGGAGAGAGGGCATCAAAGGACGGTACAATGGAACTTCCTTGCCCGGCAAACTGGAGACCCCCACAGCGGTGGCGACGAAGCCTCGACGGGCTCGTGCCGCGAAGCAACGCCGCAGTTGGAAGTTTTACGCGCTTCTGGGAGCGGGCATCCCGCTCCTCGCCGTGGCGATCCTCACGATCTATTTCTATCTGAGCTTCTCGCGGATGATCGACGCGAGGCTCGCCGGCGAGACCCAGCGCTCCGATCCGCGGATCTTCGGGCGGCCATACGAGGTCAGGCGCGGGCAGACATTGACACCGACGCAACTCGAGGCGCGCCTCAACGAGCTCGGGTACTCGCACCGGGCGCGCGCCGAGCAACCCGGCGAGTTCGCGATCGGACGCGACGCGATCGTCATCATCCCGCGCGACGGGGACCGGCGCGGTCAAGTGGTGCGAGTGGTGTTCGCGAGCCGCGCACCGAAGAAACCGGATCCAAAATCCGCCGCAAAGGCGCCCGCCCCCAAGGCCGTCGAACCGATGGGAATCGAGCGGTTCGAGATCGTGGGCACGAAACAGACGCCGGATCGCGTGATGCTGGACACGCCGCTCATCACCGCGCTCGTCTCGGGCGCGCGCGAAAAACGGCGCGACGTTCCGTTGTCGGTGATTCCGCCGCGGGTCGTACAGGCCGTGCTCGCGATCGAGGACCGGCGTTTTTACGACCATCCGGGCATCGATCCGATCGGGACGGCGGCTGCCGCGTTCGCCAACGTATTCGGCAGCAAGAAATACCTCCGCGGCGGCAGCACCATCACGCAGCAGCTCGTCAAGAACACGTTCCTGACACCCGAGCAGACGCTCAAGCGGAAGGTCTCCGAGTGGTTCATGTCGGTCGCGCTCGAGCGCCGGCTGTCGAAAGATCAGATCCTGACGCTGTACCTGAACGATGTCTCGCTCGGACAGCGAGGCTCGTTCGCCATTCACGGCGTGCCCGAAGCCGCGCGTTTGTTCTTCGCAAAGGACGTGACCAATCTGTCGCTCGCCGAGGCGGCAACGGTCGCCGGCGTCATCCAGTCGCCGTCGAGGTTATCGCCGTTCAACAACCCGGATCGCGCGAAGGACCGGCGGAACGTCGTGCTGCGCGCGATGGCCGATGCCGGTTACATCAGCGCGGACGCCGCCGATCGGGCGGCGCACGAACCGTTGCAGATGGCGGCGCGGGCTCTCGATTCCGAAGCGCCGTATTTCGTCGATTACATCGGTCAGGAGCTCCAGGAGAAGTACCGCACCGCGACCGGAGCGATCGACGTTTACACGACGCTCGACCTCTCGCTGCAGCGCACGGCGCAGGAGGCGCTCGCCGACGGGATCGCGCATCTCGACGAGGTGCTCGCAAAGCGGCATCGGAGGCCGCAGGCGGCTCTGATCGCGGTCGATCCCCGCACCGGCGAGGTCCTGGCGCTCGTCGGTGGACGGTCGTACAACCAGTCGCAGTACAACCGCGCAATCGTCGCCAGGCGCCAGCCCGGCTCGGTGTTCAAGCCGTTCGTGTACCTGTCTGCGTTCGAGCACGCCGCGGCGGACGGCCGGGGCGACATGACTCCGGCGACGGTCGTGCTCGACGAGCCCACGTCGTGGGAGTTCAACCAGCAGACCTGGACGCCGAGCAATTACGAGAACGAGTACGAGGGGCCGATCACGCTGCGCCGCGCGCTGGCGCTGTCGCGCAACATCGTCGCGATCAAGGTCGCCGAAGCGACCGGCTACGACCAGGTTGCCGCGATGTGGAAAAAGGTCGGCGCCGGCACGCCGCCGCACGCGTATCCATCGATCGCGCTCGGCGTATTCGAGGCGACGCCCTTCGAGATCGCCACGGCATATACGCTGTTTCCAAATGGCGGCACGATCCGGCCGCTGCATGCCATATCGCGGCTCGTGAGCAGCGAAGGCAAGGACATGGCGCTGCAGATTCAACAACCGCGGACGGTCGCGCGTAAGGACACGACGTTCCTCGTGACCAACATGATGCGGAGCGTCATGAACGAGGGAACCGGCGCGGGAGCGCGCGCCGCCGGCTTTGCGCTCGATGCGGCGGGCAAGTCGGGCACGACCAACGACCTCCGCGACGCGTGGTTCGTCGGGTTCACGCCCGAGCTGCTCACGGTCGTCTGGGTCGGCATGGACGACAACCAGCCGCTCGGGCTGAGCGGAACGCAGGCGGCGCTGCCGATCTGGACGAGCTTCATGAGGCGGGCGCTCGCCGGGCGCCCGAACGTGCCGTTCGAAACGCCCGAAGGCATCGTCTATGTCGATATCGACCGCGACACCGGCAAGGTCGCAATGCCGGCGTGCCCACGTGTCTTCCACGAGTCGTTCCTGACCGGGACCGAGCCGAAGGAAGCCTGCACCCTGCACAGTTTCTAGCCTGCGAATTGGGCTGACCTGAAGGTCAGCACTACCGTGCTGTTACAATTGGGAGTCTTACTCCCAGCATTACTCCGTTCAAGGACGCCATCTTGACCAGATCTTTTCGGGCACTCCTCGTCGTCATCACCATTGCGGGCGCAGGCGCGTGCCGAAAGCCGCCCGCAGCGAGCGCGCAGACCAACACACCGCCCGGCACCGTCCCCGCTCCCGCTTCGACGGCCTCGACGCCGGCGGCAGCGGCCACGGCGACGTCTGGTCAGCCCCCCCATACGGCGGGGCAAACACCGCAGGCGCCAGCGCCCGCCGCACAACCGATGCCGGAAAAACTCCCGGAGGTCATCGCTCGTGTCAACGGCGAGCCAGTCTCGAAGTACGACTACGAACGGCTCATCAAGAACCTCGAAATGAGCGCCAACCAGCCGCTATCGATGGTGCCAGCCGATCGCCGCAACGAGATCATGCGCAATGCACTGAACCAGCTGGTCACTTACACGGTGCTGATGCAAGAGGCGCGATCGCGCAAGATAACGGTCACCGACGCGGAAGTCGATCAGAACCTGAAGCAGATGCGCTCGCAATTTCCGAACGAAGAAGCGTTCACCAAAGCGCTCGCCGACCGCGGCATGACGCTCGACAAGCTCAAGTCGGATGCGAAGGTCGACATGAGCATCAGCAAGATGATGGAAGCGGAGCTTGCCACCGTGCCTCCGCCGACCGACGTTCAGCTGCGCGAGTTCTACGACAAGAACCCCGACAAGTTCAAACAGGACGAAGCCGTTCGCGCGAGCCACATCCTCTTCCGCGTGGCCGAGAACGCCGACGAGGCGACGAAGAAAAAAGCGCTCGAGCAGGCGCAGAGCGTGCTGAAGCAGGCGCGTGCCGGGGCCGACTTCGCCGAGCTCGCGAAGAAGTACTCGGCCGATGGCAGCGCGCAGCAGGGAGGCGATCTCAATTTCTTTACAAAAGGCCAGATGGTGCCGCAATTCGACCAGGTGGCGTTCGCGCTGAAGCCCGGCCAGATCAGCGACGTCGTGACGACCCAGTTCGGCTACCACATCATCAAAGTG
>JBKPTT010000281.1:0-4260 GCA_046735635.1 Acidobacteriota bacterium
ATCTCTCCGTGCTTCTACGGGGTGGATACGCCCAGCCGGACGGAATTGATTGCCGCTACCCACACGATCGACGAGATCCGGAAATACGTCGGCGCCGATTCGCTGGCGTATCTCAGCATCGAAGGTCTCCGGCAGGCGGTCGGTGCGTCGCAGCAGCAGTCGTATTGCACGTCGTGCTACACGGGCGTGTATCCGGTCGCGTTTCCGCGCGACGAGCGCGCGTACCTCCAGCTCGCGTTGAAGGCGGTCGACTGAGCTGCATGCGCGTCGCTGCCGCGCTCGTCACGGCTGTTCTGTTCGTTTCTTCCAACCCACACGCATCTCAATCGCCACCGCCCCGGCCGCAGGGTGCACAGCCCGAGGCGCAGCGGGAAACGCCGCTCGCGCCCGCACAGATCAAGGAGGCCATCGATCAGCTCGGGCGGATTGACTATGCGGTCCGCGTGTCGGCAGCGCGCCGGCTACGGCGGGCGCCGGCGGATGCGGTCGTACCGGTGTTGATCGACGCCGTCCAGAGCCACCCCGACGGCTACTCCCGATTCCGATCGCTCGTCCTGCTGTCCGGGTTCAACGATTCACGGACGCACGACGTCATGGCTCGTGCGCTGGCGGACAAAAACGATCGCCTCCGCGCCGTCGCGTACGGCTATTTCGAACACAACGTCGACCCTCAGATGATTCCGCGCATGCTCGACGCGCTGGAGACGGAGCAGTCGGAGTTCGTCAGGCCGGCGCTCACGCGCGCGCTCGCCGCCTATGCGACCGACATCAGGGTCCGCAACGCACTGACCGGTCTCATCATGAAGGGGCAGGACTTCTTCCGGAGCGCCGTGATCGAGGCCGTTGGCGACTACAAGGGGTCGTACGCGCTGCCCGCGTTGACAGAAGTCGCGAAGCTGGAAGGTCCGCTGCAAGACGATGCGGTGCTGGCGATTGGCAAGATTGGCGACAAGAAATCGCTCGACGTCCTCGCGCCGCTGCAGCGGACGGCGCATCGCAACGTGCAGCCGGCCATAGCCGCCGCGATTTGTTTGCTGGGTGTCAACTGTTCGTCGCACATCAACTTCCTGCAACAATCGCTGCGATTCGGCATGGAGACCAGCGGCTACGACGAGCTCCTCCGCGCGTCGGCGAACGGCCTCGCGGCGATCGCAATCGGGGGTAATGCCGATGTCGCCGCGGCCCTGGTGGAACGCGGGATTCCGAGCCGCGATCCGGGACGCGCCGCAATCGCGCTCGCGCTCGGAGCCGTGGCGTTGCGGAACACGACCCTCATGCTTGCCGTTCTCCAGAAGCAGGCGAATCCACAACCGGCAATTCTCCTGCTTGGAGAAGCGTTCGACATGCTCGAGGAAGACTTCGAGGAGGAACGCTTCTACGTCGCCGTGCGCCGGACGTATTGGTCGGCGCCGGCGGATGCACCTGCCCGACACATCGCCGCGGCGCTCATTCAGACGCTGGATTTCTGATGGACTACAAACAGTCCGGCGTCGACATCGAGGCGGGCAACGAGGTCGTGCGGCGCATTCGATCGCTGGCGCGCGACACGTTCACGCGCGGCGTGCTTTCGGATATCGGTTCGTTCGGCGGCCTGTTTCGGCTGGATGCAACGGGTATGGCCGATCCCGTACTGGTCGCGAGCGCAGACGGCGTCGGCACCAAACTGCGCGTGGCCTTCTTGGCAGGCGTGCACGACACCGTCGGCCGCGATCTCGTCAACCATTGTGTCAACGACATACTCGTCCAGGGCGCGCAGCCGCTGTTCTTCCTGGATTATCTGGCGACAGGACGTCTGCAGCCGGATGCGGCCGTGCAGATCGTGAAAGGGCTTGCGGCCGCCTGTCGCGAGAACGGGTGCGCGCTGCTCGGCGGCGAGACAGCGGAGATGCCGGGGTTTTACGCCGACGGCGAATACGACCTCGCCGGCTTCATCGTCGGCGTCGTCGCGCGCGACCGGCTGATCGACGGCAAGGGGATTGTGGCCGGGGACGTATTGATCGGGATCCCGTCCTCGGGCCTGCATACCAATGGATATTCGCTTGCGCGCCGCATCGTGTTCGACGAGGCGAAACTGCGCGTCGACTCACGTGTGCCGGAGCTTGGTCGCACGATTGGCGAGATGCTTCTCGAGCCGCACCGATCGTACCTGCCGCTTATCGGTCCGCTGCTGTCGTCCGGCCTCATCAAGGGGATGGCGCACATCACCGGAGGTGGCATCACCGACAATCTGCCGCGCATTCTTCCTGACGGCACGAGCGCGGTGATCGATCGCTCGTCCTGGCGCGTGCCACCGATCTTCCAGTGGCTGCAGCGCACCGGACATGTTCCCGACGATGACATGATGCGCACCTTCAACATGGGCATCGGCCTCATCGTGGCGTGCGACAACTCGTCGGCGGATCAACTAATCGAGCGGCTTGGGCCTGGAGCCGCGCGGATTGGTCGAATCGAATCCGGCGAGGACGGCGTGAGGTACATTGGGGCCTAGCCGCGCGCCGGATCCCGCATCCCGCATTCCGGATCCCGCCTCTCGCCGGATCGGCGTGCTCATTTCCGGGCGCGGGAGCAACCTCCAGGCGCTCATCGATGCGATAGCGGAACGTCGACTCGATGCGGAAATCGCGGTGGTGATCTCGAACAAGGCGAACGCGGGGGGACTCGAGCGCGCCCGGGCCGCGGGGATCGAGACGCTCGTCATCGATCACAAGGCCTTCCCTTCACGGGACGCCTTCGACGTGCAGATCGCGGACGAATTGTCCGCGCGTGGCGTGCGGCTCGTCTGCCTGGCGGGATTCATGCGCCTCGTCGGGCCACCGCTCCTCGACGCGTTTCCGAATGGCATCCTGAACATCCATCCGTCGCTGCTCCCCGCATTCCCCGGCGTCGACGCACAGCGGCAGGCATTCGAACACGGCGTCAAGATCACCGGTGCAACGGTCCACCTCGTCACCGGCGAGCTCGACGGCGGACCGATTGTGCTGCAGAGAGCGGTCCCGGTCCGCGACGACGACACGCCCGATCTTCTCGCCGCGCGAATCCTGATCGAGGAACACCAGATTTGTCCCGAGGCCGTCCAGATCATTCTCGATGGCGGCTGGCGGATCGAGGGGAGAAGATTCATTCGCGCTGACTCGTGATACGCGACCCTGTGATTCAGTCAGCGATCTTCACTCCCACGCTGAAGCGAGCCCAGGGCCTCAATGAAGACGCGAAGAGACGAAGAAGCGATGTTCAATCGCGAAACCATCTACACCACCCGCAAAACGAACCCCGGCGAGAACTCGCGGCGAAGTCTTAATTCCATCGACGGCGCAAGGAGTGCCGCTCTATCAGCAGCCGACGGAAGTCGAGCACGAAAACTCTTCAGACTTCGTGTCCTTCGCCCCTTCGTGCCCTTCGCGTTAATGAAGCCGTCGGCGCGTCTCAGCATGGAAGCGAACGTCGCTGAGTAGGAGTCCCTCACCACACACCGGGCACCAGCCGATGGCGGACGCGCGTGGTGTATTCGGCGTACCCTTCCAGGTTCCACCGCAGGAAGGCGTCCTCGAAGTAGACCCGTCGCACGATCATCAACGACAACACGACGCCTATCGCGAGCGAGATGGTGGAGCCGAGCGCGAGTCCAGCGCACGGCATTCCGATCAGCATGCCGCCGTATCCGGGATGCCGCACGATCGAATAGGGCCCGCTGTCCACCACGCGGTGCCCGCGATCGTTCTGGATGCGAACGACGGCCGAGAAGAAATGGTTCTCGTGCATCGCGCGGAAGAACAGTCCGAAACCCATCGCCATTCCGATGAGTCCCGCCGCGCGCGCGGCCGACGCCACAGGGGCGACATGCCATCGCCCGGAGTCGATCGCTCCGACCACGACGAGGGCGAGAGCGAAAATACGGACGAACGCGAGCGCGATCCGGTCCGCACTTGCCACGGGAGGTCGGAATCGCTCCCGCAGCAGGTCGTCGTCGACGCCGCTCATCGCGTACAGCGTGGCGCCCGCCCAGACGGCGACAAATGCCCAGAGCCATGGATCTCGCCACGTGCCCGCCAATGTGAATATCGCCGCGGCCGCGGCGCTGACAATCAAGCCCCATCGAATCAGCCGTTTAGCCATACGTGCCACCGCTTTCATTTAAATTTTGAATAATCAAAATTGAAATTTGCCAGAGTATGCGCCTCTTCGGGCCGAAATGCAACGGGGTCAGGAGGCGTGGAACGGTTGAAGCGTCAGGATGGCGACTTCGGGAGGGCAGTTGAGGCG
>JBKPTT010000282.1:0-37907 GCA_046735635.1 Acidobacteriota bacterium
CGCGCCCCGCCGCTTGTCTGTGCGGATCTCTTCCCCTCCGTGGGGCCGGCCGCAGGCCGGCCGTGGCGAACGCACGCGGTCCCAGGATCTCTGCGATCTCCGCGACCTCCGCGCGAGATCATGACTCCGCTGCCCGCCCGGCGATCTGAAAAAGTAGTGGATCGGCGCGAGTCCGAGGGCGCTAGGCCTCGGATCGAGTTTAGTTGCGGAACCAGCCGGCGAGCTGACGCACGCGCTGAACCGGCGTGGGCACGTCGGCGGTCGGTTCGGCCGACATGCGTTTCGGCAGGTGCACCTTCAGCGTCAGGTTTCCTGAGCGTTCGGCCGCGATCCAGAGGTGACCGCCGCAGTTTCCGAGCAGCGCCAGGAGAGCACCAAGGTCGACCCCGGTCTTCCTCGAGGCCGATTCCGCGGCGTTGGTCAGTGCCGACTGCTCGGCGTACGGCTCGAGCGAGCTCTCGGGGCGGGTGCCTCGCTTCAGCTCGGCGATCGTAATCAGCACGTGGGCGCCGGGACGGACGTTCGGGTACTTCGCCGTGAAGTCCCGGCCGACGACCGTCGTTGTGACCTCGATCTTGATCCGCCCGCCCTGCGGCATCCGTTCCCGGGCGTAGCTGGCGCAGTTGACGAGCACTCGCTCGACACGCTCGGTATCGACGTCGGCGTGGACCGCGCGCGACATCTTTGGCAGCACCCAGTCGATGTCATCTCCCGCGACGCGCTTGAGCACCGGCGCGAGGTTCCGGATGATCTGCTGGACGGTCACCGGTTCGGACGCGCTGACCTGCTTCTTGCCGTAGACGGAGAAATCACGTAGAAATCCGGCCGCGCGTGTCACCTCGCCGAGGAGCATTTCGCCTTGCTGGCGGATCTCGGGGTCCTGATCGATACCCGCAAGCCAGGCACGGCCGGTGTCGGCGACATCGCGCAGCACCTTGTCGCACGTGACGGCAACCTCCGACGCGAGGCGGCCCACCGCCTCCATCCTGTGGGCCTCGCGCAGGCGCGCCTCGAGCACGCGTTCGGTCGTCAGATCCTGCACTCCGACGTCGACGGTGCCGTCGGCGTGGCCGAGCGCATGAAGCCGCACTTCGACGCGGCGCCCGTCTCTGGTGTTGAGCGCGGTCTCGGTCGTCTGCGTGGCCGCCGTCTCTGCCGCGCGATCGACGACCCATCGCAGATCGGCAGCGCATTCGAACACGTTGCCCAGACTGACCGCGCGGATGTCGTCCGCCTTGCGGTACCCGAGCAGCCTCGCGAACGAGTGATTGGCTTTGATGAACGCGCCGTCAGGCATGAAGCGGCAGAGTCCGTAGGGCGCACGTTCGAAGAGTCGGCGGCTCTCGCGTTGGGTTTCCTCGAGCTCCCTTTGCAGCACCGGCGCGCGGTCCGCGGCCGCTTGCACCCGTGATGCGTGTGAGCGCGCCGCATGCAGCTCGAGGCGCAGTCCCTCGATCGTGTCGGTCGCCTTTCGCTCCGCCTCGAGGTGCCGCTCGACGTGCGCCCGCAACTGCGCGTCACGCTCGGCGAGCGTGCTCTCCAGGCGCGCTCGATCGGCGGCGTTCTCGGCAGCGACCTGTTCGAGCGCGGCGAACGAAATGCCCAAATGATCCAGCGATTGCCGCGCCTGATCGTATTCACCGTTGACGCGTGCGAGCTCGGTCTCGAGCGACAGCCGGATCCGTTCGAGCTCAGCGTCACGGTCGGCGAGGACCCGCCGCGCCTCATTGCGTTCCGCGCCGAGTTCCGTCATGAGCCGGGCGACGTGCTCGCGTGTGCGCTGCCGGCGGCGGAGCGCCAGATCGAGAAGCCGCCGTCGTGCCGTTGCGGCGCCCGTTCGCGTGTCATCGAGCTCCGTTTGCAGGGCGCGGTGCGCCTCGGCTGCCGACTGCGCCTCGGCGGCGGCTTCTGCCAGCCGCTGCTCGAGTGCGTCACGGGCGGCCGTATGATCCGCCACGGCCGCATCGTAGGCAGCCTGCAGCTCCGCGAGTCGCGCGGCGGCTTCGGAGCGTTCGATGGCGTGCTCTCGATCCGCTTCGGCTCGCGACGCTTCGGCGGCGGCGAGCTTCTGCTCGAGCGCTGCGCGGGTTGTCTTTTCGCGCGCAAGGTCCTCGTTCAGCGCGGCCTCGCGCTCGGCAGCCGAGGCCGCCTCCGCGGTCAGACGCTGGCGGGTGCTGGCCGCCTCAGCGATCTGCTGCTCGAGGGCGGTGCGGGCGGCCGTGTGTTCGACGACTGCCGCATCGTACGCGCTTTCCAGATTGGCGAGCTGCGCGGAGGTGCGCGCCAGCTCGGTCGCGTGACGTCGATCGCCCTCGGCGCGCTCGGCCTCGGCCGTGGCGAGTTGCCATTCGCGGGCTTCGCGTGTCGCCGTTTCGGCGGCGAGGGCAGCCGCGAGCGCCGCCTCACGTTCAGCCGCTGCTGCGGCTTCCGCGACAAGCCGCTGCCTCGCGGCGTCGGCGTCGGCGAGCTGCTCTTCGAAGACCGCGCGCGCCGCAGCGTGCTCGGCCAGTGCCGCATCGTAAGCGCTCTGCAGCTCTGCGAACTTGGCCGCCGCCGCGGCAGCTTCGGCTGCGTGGCGGTGCTCATCTTCGATGCGGGCCGCTTCTGCCGCGGCGAGCTGATGCTCGGTGGTTTCTCGTGCCGCGGTTTCTCTTTCGAGGTGAGCCGTGAGATCTGCTTCACGGTTGCGCGCCGCAACAGCCTCCGACAGCAGTCGTTTCCTGACATCGTCAGCATCTGCGAGCTGCTGCTCGAAATCGTCGCGCTCGGCTTCGTGTTCGGCGGCCGCCGCGTCGTAGGCCCTCTGCAGATCCGCGAGGCTGGCCGCCGAACGCGCGAGCTCCGCGGCAGTCCGGCGTTCTGCGTCGGCCCGTTGAGTCTCGGCGGCCGCAAGTTCGCGTTCGTAACGCTCGCGTGCGGCCGTTTCGGCCGCAAGCCGCTCGACGAGCACTGCCTCGCGTCTGGCGGCGTCTTCGACTGTCGAAGCAAGTTGCTTCCTGGCGGCATCGGCATCCGCGAGCTGCTGCTCGAGATTGACGCGGGCGGTCGCATGTATTGCAAGGACGGCGTCATACCGCGTTTGCAGATCACTCAGCCGTGCCTGGGCTTCGGCGAGTTTGCCCGCCTGGCGGCGTTCCGCATCCACGCGCGCGGTCTCGGCCGCCGCAAGATTCTGTTGCAGCGCCTGCCGTGCCGCCGTCACTTCGGCGACCTGGTTCTTGAGCGCTCCTTCACGCAACACGGCGGCGTTCAAGTCCGCCTCGGCGCGCTGCCGTGCCTGTTCGGCGCGCACGATTGCCTCGCCGAGCCGCTGTTCGACCGTGGTCTGGCTGGCGGTCGCGCGGGCGAGGGCATCCGCGAACTCCGCCTCGCGTCTGGCGAGGCGGTCCGCAGTCACCGCCTGCTCGGCTTCCAGGTCGAGCAACCTTCGCTGGAGCGCGACGGTCAGCTTGTCGACACGCGCGGGAGCTGCAGCTTCCGGCGGGGGCGATATTCGCGGGACCTCCGCGTTGACCGCCGCAGTCGGTGTCGGTTCCGCATTGGTCGATTCGCGGGCCGCCGTCGCCATGCCGCCCGGCGCTGCAACAACGACACGCGTGCGAAGCCCGAGCTGGCTCACGCGTTCGCGAAAGGCCGTTGCCTCGCGGCTGTGAGGATCCCCCTCGATCACCACTGCGGCGGCGTCGCGGTTCGCGTCAAGCCACCGCAGGCCGGATTCCGCGGTTTGTGTCCAGATAAACCGGCACCCGGGTGCGATTCCCTGCAGCGTCCGGGCCCCGGTTTGCGCGGCTCGCCGTTCGGTGGTAACGAACAGAATCTTCATGGCGCCGACAGATGTCTCGATGAAAGCTATCGGACGATGGCCGCCGGAAGTTCAGTCCGCCACGTCAGCGGAGCGCCAACTCTCACTTCTGGCGCCGCTTCAGGATCTCCTCGATCTGTGCGCGCGCAACCGGAAGCTTGTCGATGTTCTCGCGCAGCCAGCCGGTGAAGTCCGCCTCGATCGGCGGAGTCCACGCCGCGTCGATTTGCCCCGCCGTGTACTTGCCCTCGCGCAGGCGTTGATGGCCGAACAGATCGCGCAGGCGTGTCAGCTCGGATGTTTGCGCCACCTGTTCGGCGAGTTGCGGTGGGATGAAGATCACGCCGCCGTCACGGCCCAGCACCACGTCGCCCGGCATAACGGTCGCCTGGCCGATCCGGATCGGAGTG
Organism: Acidobacteriota bacterium; assembly: GCA_046735635.1. Lineage (GTDB taxonomy): Bacteria > Acidobacteriota > Vicinamibacteria > Vicinamibacterales > 2-12-FULL-66-21 > JALZOC01. The sequence goes on from JBKPTT010000282.1 coordinate 4,213, forward strand.
TTGATGCCGATCATGGTGGAATTCAGCCGCGGACCGCTGGAGAAGTGATGTGAAGGATCGTAGTAGCGGACGAACGACACGAAGTCTTCGAGCTCGTTCAATCCACGGATATCCCGCACGGCGCCGTCGTACACGATGCCGTTGTGGCTTCGCGCGTAGATGGCGTTCGCGACGTTATCACCGATGGACGGGCCGTCCTGCTTCAACCCGAAGTGATCGCAGACATACACATCGCCTGGCTGCAACATGTCGACCGGCCAGGCGTTCTGCCCTCCGACACGCCCATCCTTCTTGCCCTGTTCCTCGATTACTTTGTGGACGTCCGGGCGGCCGGGCAGCCATTGAGCGGTGAGCGCGCGGCCCACGAGCACTTTGCCGGGATGGATCGAGAACCAGCCATCCTCGTACTGGTGGTTGAATCCGGCCGATCGCAACTCAGCCCAGGCCTCCTCCAGCGTCACGGATTTCATGCGCTCGACGATCGCGTCGGGAACTTTCGGGCGACCGTCCGGAAAACGCTCGCCTTTCCAGTCGGGTGTGTACTTGATCAGCAGCTCCCGGGTGAGGACTCCCGGCTGCGCGAACGCGGCCGCGGCAATCTGGACCATCAGAGCGGCTGCAACGGTCACTCGTCGCATCGGTTTCTCCTCACGCTTGTGTGGCGGGCTCGAACCAGGGCGTGCCCCGCACCTGCGCCTTACGCGCGACCTCCTCGTTCATCTCGACGCCAAGCCCCGGTCGGTCGGGCGGTGTGATGTAGCCCTTCTGAATGATCTCGCCTTCCTTCACCCAGTTCCGCCAGAGGTCCAGCGAATCGATCCAGTGCCATTCCTGCACCAGAAAGTTTGGAATCGCCGCGCACACGTGTGCGGTGGCCATCATTCCGATCGGCGACGTGACGGCGTGCGGCGCAACCGGCACGTAATAGGTGTGCGCCAGGTCGGCAATCTTGCGCCCCTCGAGCAGCCCGCCGCACTTCTGCAAGTCGGGCATGATGATGTCGGCCGCGCGCTTCTCGAGGATCTCCCGAAAGCCCCACCGCATGTAGAGGTTTTCGCCGCAGCAGATCGGCGTTGTCGTGGATTCCCGAATGTCGCGCATCGCATCGATGTTTTCCGCCGGGACGGGTTCCTCGAGCCACATCAGCTTGAACGGTTCGAGTTCCTTGGCCACGCGTTTACCGGTGCCCGCGTCGTAGCGGGCGTGCATGTCGACGGCGAGGTCGATGCTCTTCGGATAGAGCTCGCGCGTAAAACCGACCTTCGCGACCATATGATCGATTTCGCCGTTCGACGCGGTCCAGTTGACGCGATCGAAGCGCGCCGGATCACTCGCATCGTCGATGTCGATCTTGGCCGCGGTGAAGCCCAGTTCCTGGATCTGCCGAATGCGCGCCTTCGATTGCTCGTCACCCGGGATCATCTCGCGGGAGCCGGAATCGCAGTAGACGCGCACCCGGTCGCGCACCTTGCCGCCGAGCAACTGGTACACGGGCACGCCGAGCGCTTTGCCGGCGACGTCCCAGAGCGCGATTTCGATCCCGGTCAGCGCCGTCACATACTGACCCGCCTGAGCGCCGGCGAAGACCCCGGACGTGCGGATCCGTTCGAACGCCGCTTCGATGTTGAGCGGGTCCTGACCGATGAGCGACCGCGCAAATGATCGAATGAGTGGCACGTTACCGGTTGCGGCGTCGGTGGACTCGCCCTGCCCAACGATTCCCTGATCGGTGTACACCCGCACGTGGACCTGATAACCGTGCACCCGTACTTCAGCGGTGCGGATGTCGGTGATCTTCAGCTTCGGGCGGTTGTACGGAGTGCTCGCCTTCTGCGCTGCGGCCGAGAGCGACGGCAGTCCCGCGATGCCGGCAACGGACAGCAGGCCGCCTTTCAACAAAGTCCTGCGATCTGGGTGTCGCATACACGCTCCATCGTTCCCGGCGCCTCGCCTGCGGCGAGTCCGCCTACCAGTGAGTGAGCGATCCATCCGGGCGACGTTGCGTCGGCCCCGGCGCTGCCTCTGTCATCGCCTCGATGAATGTCAGCTGCTTTTCGTCGACCGTGATCCCAAGCCCTGGACGATCGTTCGGCCACACCTTGCCGTTTCTGCACTCGAGGAAGTCCGGCAGGTACGGCACCGGGCGCTCGCCCTGGTTGTATTCCATGAGCACCTGGCCAGGGAACGCCATCATCGTTTGCATGTGGGCCGCCGTGGCGATCGGTCCGGTGAAATGGGGCACGATGCCCACTTTATGGGTGTCGCAGACCGCCATGATCTTCAGCATCTCGGTGATGCCGCCGACGTTCGGCAGCGATGCTCGCGCGAAATCGATGTCGCGCTGCTCGACGAGCGGGCTGAACTCCGCTCTCGTTCCCCACTCCTCGCCTGGCGCAAGCGGCACCGTTGTCAGCAGGCGCAGCTTGGGAATCTGCGTGCGGAACTGCTCTTCGCGGACCGGGTCCTCGACGCAGAACGGCCGAAGCGGCTCCATGCGCCTGCACACTTCCACGGCCTCGTGGAAGTCGAATTTCTGATGCAGGTCGATCATCCAGTTGCCATCCGGGCCGACACCGTCGCGGATCTGCTCGACGGCTTCGATGATTAGCGGAATGTGCGACCTCGAATCGAAGACCGAGCCGCCGCCGCGGCCGCCGGGAGCGCCGGCCGCCGGCGCGCCCGCGCCTCGCCCTCTGTCGGCTCCTGCCGCGCGAGCAGTGCTCGGCAGAATGCCGCTGTCCACCCGGAACACGCGATAGCCCGCCGCCATCGTCGCGGCCGCACGCTCTTTCAGCCCCATCGCGGCCGCGTCTGCCGGCGGCACGAGCCCCTGAGGAAGTCCGGAGGTTGCATAGAGCTCGATGTGCTCCCGCGCCCTTCCCCCGAACAACTGATGAAGCGGAACCCTCAAGGCCTTCCCCTTGATGTCCCACAGCGCGAGGTCGATCGCGCCGAGCGCGTGCAGCCGCTCCTTGCCAGGAGAGTAGAACCCGTCCATGTAGGCGGCCTGCCAGATCATTTCCGTGTCGAACGCGTTCTTGCCGATGACGCTTCGGGCGACGTTGCGGACGGTGTCGGGCGACCCGCCCTGTCCGATTCCAGTGATCCCGGCATCGGTGTCGACGAGGACGACCATGTTGCTCTGAGGAAATGCCTGCGGCCCGTTGGGATTGTAGTTGGGCGGATAGAAGACCCGAATCTTCGTAATGATGGCCGGCGAGAGCCGGGCTTCCGATCGAGCGAGAGCCTGTGGTGTCCGCGCTCTGGCGTCAGCGCGCGAGACTGCCCAACTGGAGGGGAGCAGCACCCCTGCCGCGGCCGACAAGGACTTCGTGAAGGCTCTGCGATCCATCTTCATACGCCGGCTCCAGTCCGCTCAACGAGCGAGCGATCAGTCAGCGAAACAGACGCGGGGCGAACTCGTTGAAGCAGCGCCGCCACGTCAGCCACTCGTGCGCAGTGCCAGGGGACTCGTAATACACGTTCCTGATGCCTGCTTGCGTGAGTTGTTCGCTGAACGTCTTGGTTCCCGGGCCTTCGGCGGACCCAATGCCGAGGAACAGGAGCTTCACTTTCTGGTTGAACGCTGCGGCGTCAGCGAACACACCGCCATTGGCGGTTTTCGGATCGAATCCGCCCCGCCCGCCGCTGCTGCCGCTGAAGCCGCCGATATACGCGAACTTGTCCAGATTCGCAAGCGCCGTCGAGAAGGTCTGGAACCCACCCATCGACAACCCCGCCATCGCCCGGTTCTCGCGCCCCGGAGCCGTTCTGAACGTCCGCTCGACCATGGGAATCAAATCGGTGAGCATCATGTCGGTGAACGCCGGACTGGCGAGCGGCCCGCCGCCGCGGCCGGGGCCCGCCGCGCGCCCTCCGGCCGGCGCAGGGGCGGCCTGCGGAGGTTGTGGCGGTTGCGGCGGTTGTGGAACGGCCTGTGTGATACCTCCGCGAGCGAAGTACAACGCGGCGCTCTCGCCTGGCTTCACGGCATTCAGGTTGTCCATGACGATGATCATGGGGCGGGCTTTCTTCCCGGCGATCAGGTTGTCCATGATCGCGTCGACGTGCCCCTGCACGTGCCACCCTTGCTCGTTTTCTCCCCACCCGTGGAGCAGATACAGAACCGGATACTTCGCCTTGGTGTTCGTGTCGTAATCGGGGGGCGTGTAGACGTAGGCGCGCCGCCAGTTGCCGGTGACCTTCGAGAAGTACCAATGCTGACGCACCTGCCCGTGCGGCACGTCTTTCAGCGCGTAAAAGTCGGCATCCGGCTCGGGTACTTCGATTCCACTGTTATAGAAGCCGGATCCGAAGAACGTCCGGGTCGCCGGATCTGCGACGACAGCCCCATCGATTGAGAGCGTGTAGTAATGGAACCCGACCACCTGCGGCGTGGTGGTCGCGTACCACAGCCCGTCGGGCCCCTTGCTCATATCGAACCCCGGCCCCAGCCGCACTCGCACCTTCTGTGCATCCGGTGCGATCACGCGGAACATGACCCGATTGTCTGGATAAATGCAGGGGTACGGCGCGCCCGGGATGTTCAGCGCACTCGGTTTGCAGTCGGCGGGCGGCTGTGCCCACGCGCTCGAGGCCATGCACGAGCAGCCGAGCAACGCCACGTATAACATCTGCTTCACAGCTTCTCCTCCCCGATGCGGTCCAACGCTTGCGAGACCACGGTAAGATCACCCACGCACACGGCGTCTCACTATACGCAACAGGCCGTTCGTGTGCCAGCCGTAACTTTTCGCGGCGTCAGAGGCGCCGTTCCCATGCCGCCTCCGTGACATAATCGGCGGAAGTGAACCGAAGGCCCCGTCGCGAAACTCCCTCCGTGCAAAGTCTGGATCGAGGCTTGTCGATCCTCGAGGCAGTCGGTCAGTCCCCCGAACCCGTTGCGCTCAAGGATCTGACAACGCTCCTCGGGATCGATCGCAGCAACGTGTTCCGGCTGGCGAACACACTTCGGCAGCGCCGTTTCCTCGCGCATCCTGAAGGGCGTAAGGAATACGTGCTGGGCCCCTCGGCCTGGCGGCTCGCTCGTGGATACCGCCGAAGCCGCCTGATCGCGTTGTGCCACGACCACGTCCGTGAGCTGGCTGAAAAAACCGGTGAGACGGCGCACCTCGGCGTGAGAGAAGGCAGCCACGTGCTCTTCCTGGACCATCATGTCGCCGAAGGACAGATGATCACTGTCGCCGGCCAGACGGGCCAGTACTTGCCGCTGTACAACACGGCGCACGGCAAGGCGCTCCTCGCCGATTGCGCGCTCGAGGATCTGAGGACGATTTTCACCGCGGTTCCGCTCCGCGCGGCCACACGGCGTACCATCGTGTCGTTGGATCGGCTGGCCGCGGCATGCATAAGGATTCGCTCCAAAGGCATCGCGACAGATGATCGTGAGTCCCTCGATGAGATTCGCTGCGTCGCTGCACCCGTTCGCGACCAGGAGGGCCGCATCGTCGCATCGGTCGGCATCTCCGCCCCGGTCACGCGCTTTCCCACGACGCGCTTCGCCACCGCCGGCCGCGAGGTGTCGAGAACGGCCAGCGCCATTGCGGCCGCTCTCGTGGACTGAGCGACCTCGAGACGAACGACGATCCCATGCAGCATGGCAGATCGGTCTGCTGAGCACCCGGCCGTCACCGAGGTTGTGACTGATAAGATGTGCCGGGAAGGCACAAGCCAGATGACAAGAAAATCGTTTTTGACAATCGTGCTCGCCCTCGGCATGACTTCGATCCGAGCGGCTGGACCTACGGTCTCGATCGATGCGACTTCGCCATCCGGCAAGGTCAGCCCGCTCTTCTACGGCCTGATGACCGAAGAGATCAATCATTCCTATGACGGCGGTTTGTACGCCGAGCTCGCGCGGAACCGCGCGTTTCTCGATGACGCGTCGTCGCCGGCGCACTGGTCCGTCGTTCAGGGAGAGGGAGCCGCGGCGACGATCGCGCTCGACACAGGCGAACCGCTCAATGCCAACATCCCGACCAGCCTGCGCCTCGACGTCGCGCAGGCGTCGAAGGATCACTCCGCTGGCGTGGCCAACGAAGGCTACTGGGGCATTCCCGTCAAGCCGAATACCCGCTACCGGGCGTCCTTCTACGCGAAGGCTGCACCGGGCTTCAGCGGAGCGGTCGATGTGTCGATCCAGAGCAACGATGGAAAGACTGTTTACGCGACCGGAACGGTTGCTGGTGTGACTCAGGCGTGGCACCAGTACGAGCTGACGCTGGAGACCCGCGGCGTCACACCGACCACCGCGGCGCGATACGTTCTTACCGTGGATAGGCCCGGCCGGATCTGGTTCAGCCTCGTTTCGTTGTTTCCGCCGACGTTCCGGAGTCAGTCGAACGGGTTCCGGCCCGACATCATGCAGATGATGGTCGACATGAAGCCGAAGTTCCTCCGGTTCCCGGGAGGCAATTATCTCGAGGGTGACCAGATCGCCGACCGCTTCGAGTGGAAGAAAACGCTCGGACCGCTGTCCGATCGGCCCGGGCACATGGCGCCGTGGGGATATCGCTCGTCGGACGGGCTCGGGCTTCACGAATTCCTGCTCTGGTGCGAGGACATGAACGCCGAGCCGGTGCTCGCCTTGTATGCCGGGTACTCGCTGAAGGGGGTTCACGTGAATCCCGGACCCGATCTCGAGCCATACGTGCAGGATGGACTCGACGAGATTGAGTACGTCACCGGTCCGGCGACGTCCAAGTGGGGTGCGCTCCGGGCGAAGGCGGGGCATCCACAACCCTTCAAGCTGACGTATGTCGAAATCGGCAACGAGGACTGGTTCGACAAGTCGTTGTCCTACGATCAGCGCTTCGCACAGTTCAACACAGCGATCAAGGCGCGTTATTCACAGCTCAAGGTGATCTCGACCGTCGGGTTCGAGCAGCCGGAGCGGCTTCGCGTTCAGAGCGTCAAGCCCGATGTCATCGACGAGCACTACTACCGTCCGGTCGACGTATTCCTGAAGATGGCGCGCGGGCAGTACGAGAAGTACGATCGCCGCGGACCGGAAATCTTCGTCGGAGAATGGGCCGCGTACGAAACGCCGTTCGAGCCGTGGAACCCGCGGTCGCGCGGCGAGCCCCCGACACCGAACATGCAGGCGGCGATCGGTGACGCCGCGTTCATGACCCAGATGGAGAAGAACTCCGACATCGTGGTGATGAACTGCTACGCGCCGATGTTCGTCAACGTGAATCCCGGTGCGCGGCAATGGCGGCCGAACCTGATCGGATACGACGGGCTCCGTGTTTTCGGATCGCCGAGCTATCACGCAATCAAGATGTTCAGCACGCACATCGGGGACGAGATTCTGAAGGCGACTGCGAGCGACACCGACGTGCTGGTCTCCGCGACCCGCGACAGCCGCGCGCGAACAATCTACGTCAAGCTGGTGAACGCGACCGACGCGCAGCAGGCCGTGCAGTTCGATGTCACGGGTGTGCGCACGCTCGCGTCGACGGCAACCGCCGTCACGCTGGCGGCCGACCCGAAGGCGACGAACTCGATTGACGCGCCGCAGGCGGTCGTGCCGGTGACGTCGAAGGTGTCCGGCGTCAAACCGGGGTTCACCTACGACGTACCCGCGCACGGCATCGTGGTATTGATGCTGGAAACCCGCTGAGAACGGCTCTTTGCATGTGGGAACAGCGGTGGCACCCGCTGCGCGAGGAATGGGTGATCGTCGCGGCGCACCGGCAATCGCGTCCCTGGTCCGGGGCGGAAGTCGCGGGGCGCATGCCCAGGCCCCCGGCGTTCGACCCGTCGTGCTATTTGTGTCCGGGAAACACCAGGGTGAACGGCGCGGTGAATCCGCGGTACACGGGCACGTTCGTATTCGACAACGATCATCCATGTGTCGGCGCGAACGCACCGCGTGAGCTGCCGCCGCCCGAGGGCATCTATCGGAACCGGTCCGCCACCGGTGTCGCGCGCGTTGTGTGCTACAGCCCTCGACACGACGTGACGCTGGCGGAGCTCGACGTCGACGGCGTCGATGCGCTGCTCGAGACGTGGCAGGAACAGATGCGCGAGCTGGCGACACACGTCGACGTGGCGTTCGTATTGATCTTCGAGAACAAGGGAGAGGTCGTAGGCGTCAGCAACCCGCACCCGCACTGCCAGATTTACGCGACCAACTTCACGTTCAAGCACATCGAGACGGAGCTGCTGGCGGGCCGCCGGCATCTGGAGCAGACAGGACGGACGCTCTTCTCCGACATCCTTGCGTCCGAACAACAGGATGGTCGCCGCGTCATCACGCGCCATGGCACCGCGATGGGGTTCGTCCCGTACTTTGCGCGATATGCGTACGAGACGTACGTTGCGCCGGTCCGCAGCGTCGGGACGATCGCCGATCTCGATCCCGCCGAGCGGCGCGATCTGGCGACCGTGCTGCGCGACATGGTCATCCGGTTCGATAATCTCTGGCGCATGCCGTTTCCGTACGTCATGGCGCTCCACCAGGCGCCAGTGAAGGGAGATGCGACGGGGTTCCACTTTCATATCGAGTTTCACCCGCCGCTGCGCCGCCCGAATCTGCTGAAGTATCTCGCCGGTCCCGAGATCGGCGGCGGTAATTTTCTGAGCGACACGTCGCCCGAAGAAAAGGCGGCCGAGCTCGTTGCGGCCGCCGGGCCCCACTATCTTTCCGAGTCGGCGTGAATCGCGAGCATCCTCTTCTCGCGCCCGTTCAGAGCCTGCATCGTCGCATCCGCCGCGATGTCGTGGAGGCCTGCGAACGCGCACCGGTGGCGGCGCTGTCGGGCGTTGCGCGCGAAGAACAGGGAGACACGATCTACGCGATCGATCGAGTGGCCGAGGATCTGCTGGTCGAGGAAATCGGCCGTACGGTTGCGACGGCGGACGCACCGGTTCTGCTCGTCGCCGAAGGTCTTCCTGGCGGCGAAGTCGTGATTCCGGCAGGTGCCCAGCGCACTGGCGTACGGTGGGTGATCATCGTCGATCCCGTCGATGGGACGCGCGGCCTGATGTACCAGAAGCGCCCTGGATGGATCCTCACTGGCGTCGCGCCGGGCGGCGCCGGCCGCACCTTGGCCGATATCGAGCTCGCGGTGCAGACGGAAATCCCGCTGGCGAAGCAGCACTTGTGCGACGAAGTCTGGGCAGTTCGGGGGCAGGGTGCGTCGGCGCTGCGCGTCAACCGCCTTACCGGCGATCGCCGTCCTCTCGATCTGCGCCCGTCGACGGCTGCAACGACCGCGCACGGCTTTGCGACGATCTCGCGGTTCTTCCCGGGGCATCGGGCGGAGCTCGCGGCGATAGACGACGAGGTCGTGGAGGCGATGCTGGGACCTCCACAGCCGGGCAAAGCGCAGGCATTCGAGGACCAGTACATTTCCAGCGGGGGCCAGCTCTACGAGCTGATGGCCGGCCACGATCGATTCGTCGCGGACCTGCGGCCGCTCTTCGAGCGCGATCGCCCTGGAGGTGCCGCGCTCTGCTGCCATCCCTACGATCTCTGCACCGAGCTGATCGCGCGTGAGCTCGGCGTGGCGGTGACCGACGAGCACGGCCGTCCGCTCGCCGCGCGCCTCGATGTCACGTCCGACGTCACGTGGATCGGTTATGCGAACGAGGTATTGAAGGCTCGCGTCGAACCGCATCTGCGGCGCGCGTTGATGCGACGCGGGTTGATCGCATGACGCGCATCGGCGTGCCGGATCTCGCGCGGTTCGCCGCCGACGTCGCGGACCGTGTGAAGGCCGGAGCGTGGGGTCGCCATGCAGGCGCCGCAGCAGACGACGGTCCAGTGTTCGTGGCGCGCGCGCCGGGACGCTTGGACGTCATGGGCGGAATCGCGGACTACTCAGGCTCGCTCGTGCTGCAGTGGCCGATTCAGGAGGCGACACGCGTCGCCATTCGGCCGTGGACGGACTGCCGCATCTCGATCACGTCGATCGCGGCTCACCGCGACGAACGCCGCTGCGATGTCCCGCTCGAACTGGTTGCCGACGCGAATCGATCGTACGCGGACGTACGCGCGTGGTTCGCCGCCGATCCTGCGCGGCACTGGGCCGCCTACGTCGCCGGCGCATTCCACGTGCTCGCGCGCGAGCACGGCGTGCGATTTCAGACGGGCGCGGCGATCCTCGTCGCGTCGGACGTCCCTGAAGGGAAGGGCGTCAGCTCCTCGGCGGCGCTGGAAGCTGCCACGATGGAGGCCGTCGTCGCGGCCTGGGAGCTTGCGATCGAGCCGAGGCAGCGCGCCGTGCGGTGTCAGCAGGTCGAGAACCTGATCGTCGGCGCGCCCTGCGGCGTGATGGATCAGATGGCGTCGATCTGCGGCGAGGCCGACAGCCTGATGGCGCTGCTGTGTCAGCCGGCGGAATTCCAGGGGAGCGTGCGGCTGCCGGAAGCGCTCGGTGTCTGGGGAATCGATTCGGGCATCCGCCACGCCGTGACTGGCGCCGACTATGGCGCGGTACGCGTGGGCGCGTTCATGGGATACAGGATTCTCGCGGAACTGGTGGGCATGCGGGTGATCCCCGACGAGCGCGCAGGTCACGTGCGTATCGAGGATTCGCGCTGGCATGGATACCTCGCCAACGTCGGCAGTGACATCTTTTGTCAATTCGCACAACGAATCCCTGCGTCCCTCGATGGCGACACTTTCCTCTCCCGCTTCCACGGCACGACCGACCTCGTCACTCAGGTGGATCCGGCGCGCCGGTACCCGGTCCGAACACCGACTGCCCATCCGATTTACGAGCACGAGCGTGTCACCGAATGGGCACGGCAGTTGAAATCGGAACCGGATCCAATCCGCTTGGGGCACTTGATGCACGAATCGCATGCAAGCTACTCGGCATGCGGCCTCGGCTCCGAGGGAACCGACCGCCTCGTCGCGCTCGCGCGCGAGGCCGGAACGGCGCGCGGCATCTACGGCGCGAAGATCACGGGCGGGGGAAGCGGCGGAACCGTCGCGTTGCTGGCAGACGCGGCCGCGGGCGGCGCCGTGCACGACATCGCGCGGCGTTACGCGGACGAGACGGGGCGCGACGCGTACGTCTTCGAGGGGAGTTCGCCGGGGGCTGCGCGGATTGGCGCGATTCGCTTGCCGATCCCGTGACACGGATCTCGCGCAGAAAGCGCAGAGAAGGATCTCGCGCAGAGGGCGCAGAGGGCGCAGAGGACGTTGATGCTGCGAGCGGGGGCACTCCGCCGTGCCGTACTCGCGGGCGGAGTCCCCCCACTCGCAGCATTTGCGATCTCCGCGTGCTCAGCGTCCTCGGCGTGAGACCTGTTCCGGCGGTTTCTGCGCGAGATCCGCCTCTCCGGTCTTTGCGCGAAATGGGGGTAGCGACACATGCAGATTCTCGTGACCGGCGGTGCCGGGTACATCGGTAGTCACACGGCGAAGTTGCTCGCCGCCGCGGGGCATCAGCCCGTAATTTTCGACGACCTGAGTCAGGGCCACGACTGGGCCGTCAAGTGGGGACCGCTCGAGCGCGGCAGCCTGTCGGATTCTGCGCGGCTCGCGGAAGTGTTTGCGTCGCGAAAGATCGACGCCGTTGTTCACTTCGCGGCGAATGCGCTCGTCGCGGAATCGATGACGAATCCGACGAAGTACTTCCGGAACAACACCGTCGGAACGCTCAACCTGCTGGATGCGATGCGCGCCGCGAACGTCGGCACCATCGTCTTCTCGTCGACGTGCGCCACTTATGGCGACCCGGTCCGCGTCCCGATAGACGAGACACACCCGCAAGCTCCCGTCAATCCCTACGGCGAATCGAAGCTGATGGTGGAGAAGATCCTGCGCTGGTACGGAGAGATCTACGGGCTCCGGTGGATGGCGCTTCGCTATTTCAACGCGGCCGGCGCCGATCCGGAGGGCCACATCGGTGAGGATCACGATCCCGAGACTCACGTGATCCCCCTCGTCATCGGCGCTGCGCAGGGCACCCGGGCGCCGGCACGGATCTTCGGCACCGACTACGCAACGCCTGACGGTACCGCGGTTCGTGACTACATCCACGTGATGGATCTCGCCGGCGCGCATCTCCGTGCGCTGGACCGGCTCGGGGCTGGCATGCCAAGCCAGGCGGTCAATCTCGGGACTGGACGCGGCCATTCGGTGAGGGAAGTCATCGATACCGTGGCGCGTGTGGGCCGCAGAACCGTGCCGGTGGTCGAGTCCCCGCGGAGATCCGGCGATCCCCCGGCACTGGTCGCGTCGGCCGCACGCGCGCGCGAGGTGCTCGGCTGGACGTGTCAGTACGCCGATCTCGAGACGATCGTGCGTCACGCCTGGGCGTGGCACGAGAAGCATCGGTAGCCGGTTACGGCTGCTGGCCGACGGCGAGCCGCATGATTCGCTCCTCGGTGGAGTCCGCACGGTCGAGGATGCCGGTCACGCGCCCCTCGTGCATGACCGCGACGCGGTCGCTGAGGTGAAGAATCTCCTCCATGTCGCTGCTGATCAGGACGATTGCGACTCCTTCGCGCGCCAGTGCGCGCAGCAGCCTGTAGATTTCCGCCTTGGCCCCGACGTCAATGCCTCGCGTCGGCTCGTCGACGAGCAGCACGTTCGGGCCGAGCGCAAGCCATTTGGCCAGTACGACCTTCTGCTGATTCCCGCCGCTCAACGCGGCGACTCTCACCTCGATCGACGGCGCCTTGACCTGCAGCTGTTCGCACACCGCGCCGACCGCCTCGCGTTCCCGCGCATCGGACAGGAGCCCATGTCGCGAGTAGCGGCCGAGTGCCGGAAGCGACACGTTCTCGCGAATCGAGAAGTCGACGACGAGCCCCGCTACACGTCGATCTTCCGGTACGAGAAAGATGCCGTGGCGAATGGCGTCTTCGGGGTCCTGAATCGTCAGCGTGGCTGCATCGAGCGTGATCGTCCCGCCGATCGGCGGCTCGATGCCGAAGATCGCTCGAGCGACCTCGGATCGGCCGGCACCCACGAGACCGGCCACTCCAAGAATCTCTCCGCGACTGACGGCAAACGACACCGCGTGCCGCGGATATCGCTGCGTGCGCAGGCCGTTCACGCAGAACCAGTCGCGCCGCGCGTCCGCATCCGTTTCGTGGTGCTCGAGCTCTATGCCGCGGCCGACCATCAGCCGAATCATGTTGTCGTGGGTGAGCTCCTCGCGCGCGAGTACGCCGGCGTTCGCGCCGTCGCGCAGCACGACCGCGCGATCGGCGATCGCCGGCACTTCGCCGAGGCGGTGCGTGATATAGACGACGGCCACGCCGCGGCCGCGCAGCGACGCGACCACTTGATGGAGCCGCGCCGTCTCGGCAAGCGTCAGGCTCGAGGTCGGCTCGTCCATGATGAGCAGCCGGGCGTCGAGTGAGAGCGCCTTCGCAATTTCGACGAGCTGCTGTTGCGCGATCGACAGCGCGGTCGCGGGCGTGTCAGGCGACAGATCCAGGCCGAGCTGATCGAGGTAAGGACGCACCGCGTCGCGCATCTTTGCGCGGTCGATCAGCTTCAATGGCCCGCCCCGGGTCGGCTCGCGCCCCAGCAGGACGTTGCCGGCTACGTCGAGGTTGTCGAGCAGGTTCAGCTCCTGGTGGATGAACCCGATGCCGAGTGACGTCGCCCGGTGGACGTCGCGCACCACGACGCGGGCGCCATCGACCAGCACCTCTCCCGAGTCTGGCTGCTCGATCCCCCCGACGACCTTCATCAGCGTGGTCTTGCCGGCGCCGTTCTCGCCGAGCAGCGCGACGACTTCTCCCGCGTACACGTCGAGGCTCACGCCTCGAAGCGCGTGCACGCCGGGGAAGCGCTTCTGGATCCCGCGGAGCTGGAGGACGGGGGGAGGCGTCACCGACCGCGGAGCTGAGTGAGCTTCGTCCTGAACTCGTCGACGTTGTTCTGGCGGATCACCCTGGTCGGGATGAACACCTGGTGGCCCGACGGGATCCCCGACCGATCCCCCCTGAGGACTTTCTCCAGCAGCGTGATCGACTGATAGCCGAACTCGTAGGGCTGCTGCACCACGGTCCCGACGATCGCGCCGGCCTTGACGCCCGTGAGCGTTTCGTCATCTTCGTCGAACGCGATGATCTTGACCTGGCCGATCTTGTTCGCATCGCGCACGGCATTGAGAATCGCCGGTCCGTTGTAGCTCCACAATCCGACCAGCGCGGCAACGTCGGGATGGCCCACGAGCATCTCCGATACGTTCGCTTTCGCGCGGACCTGATCGGTGTCGTCGGTGCGGACATCGATGATCTCGACCTTCGAGCCGGCGATCGACTCTTTGATGCCCTGCAGCCGCTCCTGTGCGTTGCGCGCGTCGAGCTTGCCCACGAAGACCGCGATCCTGCCGCCCTGAGGGAGCGCTTCCTTGATCAGATCGCCCGCCTGCCGGCCTGCAGCGACGTTGTCCGTCCCGATGTAACACTCCCGCTTGCTGTCGGGCGCGTCGCTGTCGTGCGTGAACACGAGCGCCTGTTTCGCCGCGTCGTTCAGCATCGCCGTCTGGTTCGCGGGATCGACAGGGCTGATCGCGATTCCATCCACGCCTTTTGCGAGCAGGTCGTCGACGATCCGCTTCTGCGCGGCCGCCGTGCCGTCGCCGAGGCGGAACTCCACGGTGACGTCGGCCAGTTCCGTGTCGGCCTTCTCGGTTCCCCGCCGCGCGATCGTCCAGAAATCGGCGGCGTTGTTGGTGATGAACGCGAGTCTTTTGGTGGATGACCCTTGGCGCGCGCACCCGCTCAGGCCGAGTATCGTCGCGCAGATCAGTGCCACGGCTCTCTTCAACGACATGCGCTTCTCCTCATGCTACGGGAATGACGAGGTGACGGGTCGCGTCAACCAGCCATGGGCCCAGGTCGTCCAAGACTGCTGCCGTCCGCCAGCTCTCGAGACGGCTGCGGATCGCGAACGCGCGCCGCACGCCGCTGCAGCACCTGATCGCCGACCACACCGACGAGAATCACGCCTCCCATGACGGCGAAGTTCAGCGAGCTTGGAATGCCCAACAGGTTCACGAGGTTCTGCAACACCTGAAGGAGCGTGGTCCCGAGCAGGATGCCCACGATCGACCCCTCGCCGCCGCGCAGGCTGCAGCCGCCGAGCACGGCGGCGGCGATGCCGTACAGCTCGAAGAAGTTGCCGTGCGACGACGGCGAGATCGAGTTGGTGTAGAAGGCGAAGACAATGGATGCCAGGCCGGTCAGAACGCCGAGGATGACGTACGCAGTCAGGATGACCCGGTGCGCATTGATGCCCGAGTACCTCGCGGCGATTTCGTTGCGGCCCGTCGCGAACAAATGGCGCCCGTACACGGATCGGTGCAGCACGACCCACATCACGATACTCACCACGACGAGCGCGACAAACGGAGTCGGCACCTGCAGCACGCTGCCCGTCGCCAGTCGCTGCAGCGTCTGAAACCCGGCCGCGTCTCCAAACCCTTTCGTCTCATCGTCGGCGATGAACCTCGCGAGCCCGCGATAGAGCAGCAGG
This sequence comes from Acidobacteriota bacterium, assembly GCA_046735635.1. GTDB lineage: Bacteria > Acidobacteriota > Vicinamibacteria > Vicinamibacterales > 2-12-FULL-66-21 > JALZOC01. Next base: position 19,694 of record JBKPTT010000282.1, read on the forward strand.
CCGCACAGCGTCACGATGAATGGCTGGAGGCCGAGGCGGGTGATGAGCAGTCCATGAAACGCGCCGAGAAGCGCGCCGAGCGCGATGATGACCAGGACGGCTCCGGGCCATGCGACATGCCACTCGGCCAACATGATCGAGAGCAGCACTCCGAGCAGCGCGAAGGCCGAGCCGACCGACAGATCGATGCCGCCCGTGATGATCACCAGGCCCAGCCCCACGCTGAAGATCCCGAACGCTCCGATGAGCCGCGCCGTGTTCTGCAGGTTCGCGGGCGACATGAACCGAGGATTCAACGCCGTCACGATCGCGCACAACACCACGAGCAGCAGGAACGTTGCGAACTCTTTTCTCACCTTCGCGCATGTTATAACTCGAATCGCATCTGAGAGCGGTGGCAGTCTTACGATGTTCGCCCCGTCGGGGGTGCCCGCCGCCGGGTAATATCAGCTCGCGACTCTCAGCGCCGAAGCCAGGATCATTCGCTACGAAGGACGATCGCGGGGTCGGTCCGCGATGCGCTGAGCGCCGGCACCGCGCCCGCGAGTACGCCGACGAGTCCGAGCGCCGCGGCTGCCGCGAGCAACGTCACCGGATCTCGCGGATCGACGCCGTACACCAGCGTGTCAAGCGCGCGCGTGCCCCATCTTGCCGCGAGCGCGCCGCCCGCTATCCCAGTGCCGATCAGGAACGTCACCCGTCGGAAGACCAACCCGACGACCTCCGGCGGCGCCGCACCAAGCGCGAGGCGAACTCCGATTTCTCGTCTGCGAAGGCTGACTGAGTACGCGACAACTCCGTAGATACCGACACCGGCGAGGAGCAGGCCGAGCGCGCCAAAGAAGGTCGCGAGAAGCGCGATGGTTCGTTCCTGCGCGATCGCGGCATCCACGTAATCGCTCAGCGGGCGGAACGTGAAAGTCAGGCGTGGATCGATTGCCGCCAGCCTCGCGGCTACATCCGGTACAAGCGAGGCGGCAGATCGCCCGGACGCGCTGCGGAGACTCAGGGCGGTCACCGTCGCATCGGGGGGTTCCATACCGACCGATTGTGCGAGGGGCAGATAAATCATCGGCGGGATTTCTTCGCGCAAGGCGAGGGAGGCCACGCCTGGAATCATGCGGCCCGAGCGAAACACCGCATTGCCAACCACGCCTACGATTGTCCGCTGCCTGGTGCCGCGAGGCGCGGCGGAGACTATGGTGGTTCCGACCGCGCGTCCTTCGAGATTGAATCGGCGCACGAACGCTTCGTTCACGATGACGACGGGAGCGGAGGCTTCGGTGTCTCCGCGATGGAAGTCGCGTCCCATCCGGAGCGCAGTCCCATACGCGGCGAACCAGCCGGGCGTCACGAAATTGCCGACGACGGTACGTTCGGCGTCGGGCGGGGCGCCGGCGACCGCGACGCTGAACATCGGACCGCCACCACTGAGTGGCGTCCACATGGACGCCGCCGCGCCTTCGACCCCGGGCAAGCCGCGGATGTCGTCGAGCGCTTGCTCGATGTAGAGTGGCCGGCGCGCGGAGTCCAGGCCGGTTCGAAGTGTGTCGAGCCGCACGACGAGCACACGCTCGGTGTCGAACCCCACCGGCACCGTCGCGAGTCGAACGAACGTCCCGATCAGAAGCGCCGCCACCAGGACGAGCATGAGCGACAGCGCAACCTGCACGATTACGACGGCTCCCGCCGCTCGCGCTGAACTACCGCGCGAGGCGTCCCGGCCGCTTCGGAGGGTGTCCATCGGATTTGTGCGCAGAGCGCGGCCGGCGGGCACGAGTCCAAAAATCAATGCGACGATCGCGGTTGTTACCGTGGTGAATGCGAGCACGTGCCATTCGAGCGACAGAGCCAGGACGACCCGGTTGATGGTCGTGGACAGTTGCGCCACGAGCATCCGGCTGCCCCATATCGCGAAGGCGAGTCCCGCGATCGCTCCAGCGGCCGCGAGCACGAAGCTTTCGATGAGCAGCTGCCGCGCCAATCGCGGGCGCGTCGCGCCAACCGCCACGCGCAGGCCGAATTCGTGCTGCCGCGCAACTGCCCTCGCCAGCAACAGGTTCGCGATGTTGAGGCATGCAATCACCAGCACAAGCGCGCTCACGACGAGAATGATGACGAGCGGCCGTTGGAATCGCTGACGCAGACCCCCGCCGTTCGATGTTCCCTCGGCGGCCGGCGCGAGCGCGAACGGCCGGATGAACTGCGGCGCGTTGGCTGGTACGATCTCCGGTTCGAGGCCGCGCAACGTCGAAATGGCCGACCGCAGATCCTGGCTTGGCTTCAATCGCAACATGACGAGCAGGAGATAGGCGCGCGGCTGAAGCAGCGTCGTGCGGCTGCCGCGGATGAGCGGCTCGGTTCGCAGCGGCAGGATCACGTCGACGGCTTGACCCACTTCGAGCCCGATGAAGTCGCGGGGCGCGACGCCGGCAACCGTGAACTCAACGCCCTCTATCGTGATGGCGGTGCCGACAGCAGCCTCGGATCCGCCGAAGCGGCGCTGCCACAGGCCGTAGGAAATCACCGCGACGGGGCCCTGCGGACCACCGCCCAGGACGTCATCGGCGCCGGTGAACATCCGGCCGCGCAGCGCGGCGATTCCGAGCGTGCTGAAGAACCCGCCGCTTGCATACATCGCATTGACGGCTGCCGGCACGCCCGGGCGCTCGAGCGTCAGTTCCCGCGAGGCCCATGCGAAGGCGCCGCCAAAGAGATCGGATCGTGCCTCCAGCCGCTGCCACATCGGATAGTTCCATCCCGCGCCGGCGCTGAAGCCACGGCCGAGAGCAAACTCCGAGGTGACCGTCACGAGACGTTCGGGTTCAGCGACCGGCAGCTTCCGGAACAGCAGGCTGTCGACGAGCGAGAAAATGGCTGTATTCGCGCCGATGCCGAGCGCCAGAGAGAGCACCGCAGCCACCGAGACTACTGGTGTCGCCCACATGGCTCGCACCGCCTGCCGAAGGTCCTGCCCGACTCCCGCGACCCATGCGCTCATGAGGGCGTCCATTACACTATTGTACTAGTAAATTAGTTCAAGTCCGCCGCGAAATCGCGCTGAGCGGTCCAGCGCCTTTACCTCAATCGTACGTTACACTTGACGCATGCCGGCTGCGCAGAGGGCCGGCAAAGGCGGGCCGCACCGCGGCCCGGACCCTGTGCAATCTCAGCCTGCGAACCGCGTCAGGGCCGGAAGGCAGCAGCGCTAAGCAGATCCTGACATGTGCCGCAGGTTTCCCGGGTCGCGGTGGGGCTCACCTATTGGCGATTGACGGGTTCCGAATGCCGGTCGCATTGCGAATGGTCGAATGTCGATCGCATTGAAGATTTTCGAATCGGCTAACATTCGACATTCGACAACAATTCTTCATTCGGATTCGACATTCGACATTCGACATTCGAACAATTCTTCATTCGGAACTGGATCGACATTCACCATTCGACATTCACAGATCGGCATTCGCCAATCGGCAATCGACATTGAATTATCAGGTTTTGGCGCGCAAATGGCGCCCGCAGCGCTTCGAGGACGTGATCGGTCAGCGCGGCGTCACGCAGACGCTCCGCAACGCGATTGCCGCCAGGCGGATCGCGCAGTCGTTCGTGTTCTCGGGCCCACGCGGTGTCGGAAAGACCACGACCGCGCGGATTCTCGCGCGGGGACTGAACTGCGAGCAGGGACCTACCGCCGACCCCTGCGGGGTGTGCGACGCCTGCGTGGAAATCGCACAAGGGCGCGACATCGACGTCCTCGAGATTGACGCCGCAACGAACACACAAGTAGACAAGGTCCGTGAGGTGATTATCGCGGGCCTTGGAATGGCGCCCGTCCGGAACCGCTACAAGATTTTCATCATCGACGAGGTGCACCGCCTCTCGAATCAGGCCTTCGACGCGCTCCTCAAGTCCATCGAGGAGCCGCCGCCTCACGTCGTGTTCATGATGGCGACGACGGAGCTCGAGAAGGTACCCCCGACGATTCAGTCGCGCTCGCAGGTCTTCGAGCTGAAGACGATCGCCGTTCGTCAGATTGCCGACCAGCTCCGCCGGATCGCCGGCGCGGAGGGGATCGCCATAGACGACGCGGCGCTGATGCTCGTGGCTCGCGCCGGCGATGGCAGCATGCGCGACGCGCAGAGCGCGCTCGATCAGGTCATCGCGTTCGCGGGCGAGAAGATCAGCGCAAGCGACGTGTCCGCCGTGCTGGGTCTCGTGCGGCGAGACCTTCTCTTCGACATGGCCGATGCGGTGGCGCAGGAAGACGGCGCCGCGGCTTTCGTGCTCGCGGGGCAGGCTGTGGAAGCCGGGTACGATCTGCGTGCGGTCATCAGAGAACTGGCCCGCCTGACACGCGATCTCCTGGTGGTCACCATCGATCCGTCGCGCATCACCGATCCCGAGATCGCGGCCGACTCCGAGCGCGAGCGGCTGAAAGCGCTCGCCGGTCGTTTTTCGGCCGAGGATCTCATGCGTGCGTTCGACGTGCTGACGAAGGCCGAATTCGACATTCGCGGGTCAGCCTATCCCCGGTACCACCTGGAGATGACGCTGCTGCGCTGGATCCATTTGCGCAGGCTCGTCCCGATCACGGACCTCATTCAGCGAACCGAAAAAGGCGGCGAACCTGCCGCACCGAGGTCCGTCGTGCCGCGATCCGGGGCGCGTCCCCTGGCGGCAAACGCGGCAACCGTGGAAGCCATCAAAGCAAAGGAAACGAAGGAAACCGCGAGTAAGCCGCTCGAAGGGGCGGAGTTGAAGGACGCGTTCCTCGACGAGGTCCGCAAGTCGAAGAAGTTCTTTTACGGTACCGTGGTCGCGCAGGCGCAGCGGATCGACGTCGACGGGGACAAGATCGCGTTCACATTCGCACCGCAGCACCGGCCGCTGCGCGCGCAATTCGATCAGACGCGGCCGTCGCTCGAAGCGCTGGCATCGCAGCTGGCAGGGAAGAAGATGGCCGTCATCTCGCTCGAAGGGGCGGCCGCGACGCCGTCCCGGCCCGGCGCCCAGACGTCCGCGGCAGCCGACACCGTCAAGGAGCGCCAGAGCGATCTCCGCCAGCAGGCGCTCGCCGATTCGGGCGTCCAGACGATGCTCGACGTCTTTGCTGCCGAGATCAAAGACATAGAAGAGATGTAAGGTGTAGCAGACCGCGACCAACGAACCGCGAACCGCGACAGCGAGCGAAGCGAGTCTCCCATGAATATTCAAAACATGATGAAACAGGCCCAGCAGATGCAGGAGAAGCTGCAGAAGCAGATGGCCGAGATGCGCGTCGAGGCGACGTCCGGCGGCGGGATGGTCACCGTAGTCGTCAACGGCGCGAAGCAGGTTCTTTCGTTGAAGATCGATCCCGAAGCCGTCTCGAAAGACGACGTCGAGATGCTGCAGGACTTGATTCTGGCGGCGCTGAACGACGCGAATCGGAAGGCCGACGAAGCGATGCAGAAGACGATGGGCGGGATGATGGGCGGACTCAAGATTCCCGGCATGTTCTGATGGGCCGTCCCGACCCCCTTCTGAAGCTGGTCGAGCAGCTTCAGCGGCTGCCCGGCATCGGCGCGAAGAGCGCACAACGGCTCGCTTTCCACATACTCAAGACGCCGCGCGAAGAGGTCGAGCGCCTCGCCGACGCAATGCGGGACGTGAAGGATCGCGTCACGTACTGCTCGGTCTGCAGCAACATTACCGACGTCGATCCCTGCTACTACTGCACCGAGTCGAACCGCGACCACCGCGTCATTTGCGTTGTCGAGGAGCCGGAAAATGTCTCCGCCGTCGAGAAGACGCGCGAGTTCAAGGGCGTGTACCACGTGCTGATGGGCGCGTTGTCGCCGCTGCACGGCGTCGGACCCGACGACCTCAAGATCAAGGGGCTCCTCGCGCGCGTGGGCGAGGGGAGGGTGGACGAGGTAATCCTCGCGACCAACCCGAACGTCGAAGGGGAAGCGACCGCGATCTATCTGGCGAAGCTGCTGAAGCCTCTCGGCGTACGCGTGACACGCATCGCGATGGGTGTGCCGGTGGGCAGCGACCTGGAATACGCCGACGAGGTCACCATGCAGCGCGCCATGGAGGGACGGCGCGAGCTGTGAATTGCCACAATCGCCGGAATTGCCAGAATTGCCACAATTTCGTTCCCTGAGATCAATTCTGGCAATTCTGGCAATTCCGGCGATTATGGCAATGTTCCAGCGGTCGCGGTTTCGCCCGCGCCCAGCAGATGTCGCAGCTTCACGATGAGGCTGATCCAATAGACATTGGCGCCAATGGCGGCCAGCACGACGACTGCTGGCAGCAGTCCCAGAAGAGCCAGGACGAAGATGCCGTACGGCATGGCGGCTCGCGTGGCCACGAACTGGATCCGCCAGATGATCCGGGACCAGAGAGCCGGTTCTGCCTTGAACCTTGCGCGGGCGATTGCATGCAGCCGTTCGGGCTGCCCCGCGGTAATCCGTGAACGCAGGAAGATCAGCAGCGCGAAGGTGACGAGCGATCCTGCGAGCGCGGCCGCGCCGATCCAATAGAAAATCTCCCAGCCCGTTCGGCCGACGGCGCCGATCGTCAGCCCGACGAAGATGGCGATGTAATACGAATAGTCGCCGAACGTCTCAATCCAGCAGCCGAGCGCGGACTCCTGGTACTTGAGCCGCGCGATCTCGCCGTCGCAGCCGTCGAGCACGCTCGCGGCGAGCGACAGGAACGCGCCGATGACGCCCGCCAGATATCGGCCGGTGCTGAACAGCCACGCGGAATAAAACCCGAGTCCCACCAGCATGACCGACAACTGGTTCGGCGTGATCGGCGTCCGAATCAACGCGATGCTGATCGGCAGCGACACCCGTCGATTCCAGCGTGCGATTTTCGCGTCGGTATTCTTGTAACTCGAGCGCCGGAGCGTTGCTTCTGCCGCGGGCAGGTCCGCGGAAGACACGATTCGAAGTCCGAGCCGCGCGACCCCGTTTGCGACTTCCTCACCAGACGGGACCTGCGGATTTCCGGCCCGACGCTCCGCAAGGTGCGCGAGCACGGTTTCGGGCGCCGCCGCGAGCGAGGCGGATAGTCGAATGACCCCGCTGATGCGGTAATCGGGCCCCAGCGGAACGTCGCGAACGACGTCCAATGGCACGGGAATCTCCCGCGCCTCGGCCAGGACGGCTGTCGACACGACCGTGCCGGCGCCAATCGCAGTGACCGCGTCTCCGGCTAGACGAGAAAGTGCGGCACGCCACTCCGCGTGCGACCGTGCGATCTGTACGACCTCGCCGAACTTTTGGCCGATCAGTACGAGCTGCGGATCCGGTGCTGTTGCGCACCCCTTCTCTGGCAGCCACACGAGGACGCGTGTATACCCGGCGCGCGTCGCCGGTCGGAGTACGCGGTCAGCCAGCGAAAGACCCGCCAGCCGCGTGCTCGGCGGGACCGCGACGTCCTCATCGTACGGAAAATACAGCATTAACGTCGGCCGCGTCGGATTCTGCGGCCGCGTGGAACTACGCGCGCTCTCGATCCTCGTCCGCGCGCGGCGCGGGTAAATCGCGAGGCCGATTCCCGCCCAGAAGAGGCCGCGGATTCTCCGCCCCAGTGCCAACGCAGCACCTCCCGATACCGCGCCGACGGCGGCCACGGCGGCAAGGCTGGACGCCTCGAGCGCGCCGAGGTTGGCGGGAATGAACGCCGATCCAAAGCTGGCAACCCGCGAGAACGTTTCGACGGCCATGGCGCCGTTCGGAGAGATCGCCGCGCCGGTTGCGCGCAGGATCACCCACGCTTCGAGCGCCATGCAGATGTACGCCGCAACGGTCGCCGTCGACAGCACCAGGAGGCGAACAGGATTGCCCCGCACCAGCTCGAGCATCTGCCGTTCAACCGCACTGACGAACCGCGAGACGCGGCCCTCGGCGAGCGCGGTGCCGAGTGCGCGGTCTATCCGCGCGAGCCACATTTGGAAATATGTGCCGCGTCCAGCAATGACAAGGGCCGCGAGGAGCGTGACAATCCCCGCGGCAATCGCGAATGCACGGAACACGCGAAACCAGACATTCGACAACGGGAGGCCGGCGATCGCCAGGAGCGATCCGATGCCGACGATGATCGTCGTACCAATCAGGTACGCGATCCGCTCGAGCGCCACGGCGGCGGTCGCCTCTCGCGCGTCCACGCGGTCGGCGAGCAGGACGACTTTGAGCGGCTCGCCAGCGATACCTCGAAGCGTCAGGTAGCTGAATGCTTCAGCGGCGAGGCGAACCCTGGCGAGGCGCGCAAAGCTGACGCGCCGCGGCTGCGGAAAGCACCATGCCCAGGCCCACGTCCGCACGAGGTGCCACAACCCGCTGAACAGGAGCGCGAGCGGAAGCGCGACGCCGAGATGGCCGATCGTCGAGAACGCAGTGCGGAAGTTGATGTAATAGAGCGTGAGCGAGAAGAGCGCCACGCCGATCGCGAGCGCGCCCCAACGGACGACGCGGTCGACGCGGTCCTTGCGTGCCGAGACCGCTGCCGTCATGCAATCTCTTGCTCGGGTTCGTCTGACAGCAGACGTTCGGCAGCGGCGAGGTCGTCGAGCGTGTCGATATCACACCAGCTCGCAGCGCCTACGTGCACCGCGCGCATCAGTCCGCGCGAGGCCAGCTCGCGGATGCCGCCGCTCAGCGTGGTGTCGCCTGCGCGCCGCGAAACCTCCAACGCGTCGAAGAGCGCGGGCGCACAGACGAAGAGACCCGTGTCGAGCGCATCGTAAGAGCTCAGCCCCTTCCCGATTGCCGTAATCCGATCGCCGCTCAATCTGACTTTCGTGGCTTCGTCTGCCACGTGCGGCGCCGCCTCACGTGTGTCCACCGCGAGAATCGATTCGTGTTTGCCGACACGGCTCTTCAACAACCGCCGCAGCACCGCGGGCTCGAACACGTGATCCCCCATCAGCAATGCGAAGCGGCGATCGCAGAGCTTTGACTGTACCGCGAGAACCGACACGCCGTTCTCGAGGTGCCAGTCAGGGTTGACGGTGAACTGCACGGTCGTGCCGGTGGGCAACCCACGCTCGACGACCGCGCGGACGGCACCGGCCTGATAGCCGATGACGACATGAAAACATCGGATCCCGGCGTCTGCGGCGGTCGCGAGTGTCCGCACGATGAGGGGTTGTCCGAGTAAGGGCTGCAGCAGCTTGGATCGACGTGTGGTGTTCTGAAATCGGTCGCCGTTACCTGCCGCGAGGACGACCGCGTCCCGCACGGGGACGGACGCAACTGAATTCACTCACTACCTCTGCTATGCAGATGGCCCCGAAGGCCATCTATCTATTCTAGCCTCAGCAGTACGCGCGCGTACTCGAAGGCGATACGACGTACTTATGCAAAGGAAGTGACCGATGGGCGCCAGTTCAGCGTTCAGTCGGAGTCGGATCGGGGGAGAGTTCGCGGTCGGCGAGTACGCGCTCGGGAGTGAGGCCGCGGCGGATCAACAACGCGGTACCCACGAGTGACCAGATTCCCATACGCGCTTTGCGCACAATCGACAGTGTGACGCCGGGCGCGGGACCAAGCCCGAGCAAAGTCGTCACCAGTCCCGTCCCTGCTTCGCCGACACCGACCTGAAACGGAACAATCTTGAAAGCGACGGTGATGACGCGGTCTGCGGTTTCTACGATGAAGGAGGTCAGGACCGGCGGGGGAGCGCCAAGGATGAGCCACAAGGTCAAGTGCTTCTCGACGATGCCGAGCGCGTGAAACGACAACTCGAGCAGCACGAGCGGCATCATCACGGCTCGCCGTCGCGCCGCGAAGGTGACGAGCTCGTGTTCGATCGCGCGGAGCTTCTCGATACGCGATCCGCCCGCTCGTGCTGCAGGGGCGAGCACGGTCACGAGTCCGGGGCGGCGCCACACCACCCATCCCGCCGCGATGAACATCAGCGCGACGAGGATCAGCGCCACCTCGCTGAATTCGCGTAGTGCAGCAGGGACGTCGACGCTCAAGAGCAGCGCGATCGTGCCGGCGGCGATCATCGCGCCGACAGAAAGCGTGTACAGGATGTTCTCCATCGCGAGAGCGGTGAGCGCGGCGGCGATGTCGACGCGCCCGCGAACGCACGCGATCTTCGTGGGCTCGCCGACCAGCGGCCCGAGCGGCGTCAGATTGCCGATCGCATCGCCGCACACGACGGCGCCAAACGCGTCGGTGAAGGGCAGCACGTAGGGAGGTTCGAGGCAAAGCGTCCACGCGCGAGCGCGCGCGGCGAAGCGCAGACCCGCGAGCAACAGAATCCACGCGAGTCCCCAGCCGATCTTCTGAATGCCGCTCCAGATGACCGTTGGTCCGGTGCGCCAGACCAGCCACACGAAGAGCACCGTTCCCACGGCAGCAGTGATCAGGCCGACCGCCGTCACATGGCGCCGCGGGCGGGTCATCGACACGCCGCCATCATATAATCGGCAGGTTATGCTTCCGCCGTCTTTCCAGGCACCAGTAGGCATCATCCTGGTGCTGGGCGGACTGCTCGCGTGCTTCGCCGGTTACCGCGTGTTCCGCGTCGTGCTCGGCATCTACGGCTTCATCCTCGGCGCGCTCATGACAAGCTCCGCGATGGGTGCGGATCAGACCTGGCACATGGTGCTCGGCGCGATCGTCGGAGGCTTGATCGGGGCTGTCGTTCTGATCCTGGCGTACTTCGTCGGTGTGGCGTTGATCGGTGGCGGACTGGGCGCGCTCGTGGCCAATGTGATCTGGGCCTCGTTCGGACGCGAGCCGGGACTGATCGTCGTGATCCTGTTCGCGATCGCGGGGGCGCTCGGTGCGCTGGCCCTCCAGCGCTACGTCATCATCGTCGCGACCGCGTACGGAGGTGCGCAGACGGCGGTCGTGGGTGCTGCGGCGCTCCTGGCGAACCGGTCGGTGGACGTCGCCTCGCGCACGGTATACCGCGTGTATCCAATCGATCCCTTTCCAGGAACGCGCATGGATTTCATCGCGTGGATCGTGCTGGGCACGCTCGGCCTGGTCGTTCAATTGAAGCTGAAAAGCAGAGCGCGGAGATAGGAGATCACGAATGGCGACTTTTTCCCGGACGGTAACAGTGGATTGGGCGGGTCCGATCATGGAGGGCAAGGGCACGGCGAAGGCCGGAACCGGAGCATTCAATCTGCCGGTCACGTTCCCCTCGAGAATCGGAGAGCCGGCTGGCAACACGAGTCCTGAAGAATTGATGGCCGCGTCGCACGCGGCGTGCTACGCGATGGCGCTCAACGCCACGCTCGGGCGGAAGAACGCGAGCGCCGCCCGAACGGTCGTGACCGCGACGGTAACCGCGGACAAATCGGATGCCGGCATCAAGCTGACGACGTCGAAACTGAAGGTGACGGCAGAGGGGTTGAAGGGAATCGACAAGTCGGAGTTTGCGAACGTGGCGCGCGAAGCGGAGTCGAAGTGCCCGATCTCCAACGCGCTGCGCGGCACGATGCAGATCGATGTCGATGCTGATGTGAAGTAGGCAGCGACAGAGGAGACGGGGCTCTTCGAGCGAGCAGCTGCTTGGCCGCGCTCAAAGTCGCCGCGAGGCCAGCAACCTCTGAGCGCGGCGAAAACTGCCGAGAGAACAGCCCGACGAGGAGCTCAAATCAGGCGCCTTGGTGTGAGCGTTTTCGCGAGAACCTCTTCGCCGCGGCGAATCGTCAACTCGCATGGGCTTGGTTTCTCGAGCGCCTCTTGAATCGCCGCCAGCGTGAGATGCTCCGCGGGGACTCCGCCCATCGAAACGATGACGTCCCCTGCGGCGATGCCCACCTCACTCGCCGGTGAATCCTCGAGCACATCTCGGACCCGGAAGGTGCGGTAGTTCGCGCCCTCAGCCCACACGGCCAACCCGCTGATCGCGCGATCGAAGGGCTCGGCGAACGCCGGCGACGGTTCGAGAATGAGGCGATTGCCTGCGTAGTCGAAGATGAGACGGAACCTGCGCGTGATCTGCGCGCCGATGTTGCCGCCGAGCGCGGCGTTCGCAAAGGCGCCCCCCTTGTCCCCGGAGAACAGCGTGATCGGGTTGTCGATGGTGAACGACCCGAGCCGAATCGACGCGACTCGTCCCAATCGTCCCGTCGAAGTGCCGCCGGCGCCCCCGAGGCCAATCGCTCGAATGGTCGGCGACGGGCTGGAGAGCAGATTGTGCTCGCTCACGAACGGGCTATGGAGGGCAAGCGCGAGGCCCGACCCGATATCCAGCATGAATAGCGCGTCGATGGGTTCGCCCCCAACTGGCGTGACCGCCGCCCTCACCACCGGGTGACCGTCAGGCGTGAATTCGAGTGGCAGCGCTTCCCCCTTGCCGTCGTACCGGAACGTGCGACGATCGTACAGCTCGAGCACGCGTGCCTGATAATCCAGCGCCACGACGAATTGTTTGATGAATTCGCCGCCGATGATGCCGTCTATCTCGCGGCCCAGGCCGGACGGCAGAATGCCGAGCGGCAAGGCCAGCGCGACGGGCTGAGAGAAGCGATCAAGGCCCACCAGGGACCAGGACGCGTTTTTCACCCGTTGCCCCGCCTGGGTGCCGGGTCCGGCGCCGCCCGTGTTGACGGTCCCATACAACGAGAGTCCGAGCTTCCGGGCCGTGTCCATTCTGACGATCGCCGCGCTCGCGCCGGTGTCCAGCACGAAGGCCAGCGGCCGCGAGTCGTTGACTTTCACGTTGACGACGACGTGCCGAATCGCCAGGTCGAACGGAATGGTCGCGACGAGGTGTGCCGGGGGCTGTGCGACTGCGCCCTGTCGCGTGGTTGCGTGGCCGGTGAGAAGACCGAGGGCGAGTGCGAAGGCAATTCGCGACGGCTGCTGCATGTGACGTCCAGTAATACGCAAGTAGACGATTTCTGCGGGCGGATCGTTGCTCCGGGCCGCCAACTCCGTATCCAACTGTGACCCGTATCACGGTGCGGTTCCGCGATCGAATCTGGGCTCCACAGTACGACGGCCTGAGCTTTTTGCACTCCACGGACCGCGACTTTCCCGTCTGGTGGACCGCATATCCCGTGCGTGCGCCGGTGATTACGGGATGGCGCGGCGGTCCGGGTGCGCGGCGCCTTGCGCAGCTTCCGTGACGCTCCGGCTGCGCTCGCCCGCCCGATCCAGCGGACGCTCTTCTTCGCGGGGGAAGCTACCGATACGGAAGGAGCGACCGGGACGGTCGAGGGCGCGATCGGGAGCGGTCAGCGCGCCGCCAGGCAGGTTCTTCGCGCGATCGGCGATTCGAGGTGAGGCGCTGGGACGCTATGGGTGCCGCGTCTCACGGCGCAGCTCGCGCAGCAAGCCGCGCGTGCTGGCAAACTGATTGTTGAAGATCCGCCGCGCCACGTCGAGCAGATCCGCGACGAGGGGGTCCCGAAGTTCGTACCGGACCGACAATCCTTCCTTGCGGGCCAACACGATCCCGCGGTTACGCAGTACTGCCAGCTGCTGCGAGACGATCGGTTGATCGAGCGCGAGCGCCTCCTGCAGCTCCTGGACCGAGCGTGCGCCTCGTACGAGATGCTCCAGGATCCGGATCCGCGTCGGATGCGCGAGCGCCCTGAAGAACTGGGCCTTGAAACCCTGGAGCTCGCTCGCGACCGCGGGCGCCGCGCGCGGCCGGTCCGCTTTTGTACGCATCGTATTAATAATATATTACAATATTACTATTCATCCATCTCGCATGTCCGCCCCTGAGCATCCCCGCGCCGTTTCATCCCCGAGTCCGCTCGCGCAGCTCATCGATCGGCTCGCCGGCCTCCTGCCGGCCCAGGGCCCGATCAGCATCTTCATCCACCACAACACGTTGCACGCATTCGAGCACCTCGCGTTCGAAGACGCGGTCACGCTCGCGGCGGACCGTCTCGGGCGCGAGCCGTTTCTGCCGGAAGCCCGATACCGCCAGAAGCTGGCGTCCGGTCGCATTCTCGCGAAGGATGTCGACGCGCTGCTGGCGGAGGAGCTGGGGGCTGCCGCCGCGGATCCCGTCGCGAACGTGGGTACCCGGCAGGATTTGTGGCGCGCCCTCGTGCTGCACGGGATTCCCGCCGCCGGTCGTGAGCTGGCGTGGATCCTCGAGGAAACCGACGCGTTGTCGCGGTTTCGCCACGATGTTCCCGCGGCCGCACGCGCCTCGCTCGCCGCGCTTCGGGATTTCGACGATCGCCTGTCCGACGAGGGCGGACTCGTACGCAGACTGTGGGACGCATGCATCGCGGCGGCCGGACGCGGCGCCTTGCGGTCCGACCCCGAACGGGAGTTGCCGGTGCGGCACCGCGACTGGCTCGTCGCCGTTCACGGAATCGATACCGACGACTGGATTCATCCGCCGCTGATTCGTTTTCTCGCCGGCTACCTCGATCAAGGCCTTGCGCACTGGTCCATGCCCGAGCGGAATCGAGGCATACACGGGTGCTTTCTCGAGCTCTATCGCACCGGCCTTGCTGCGCAGTGCGGTCCTTGGGCGCGCGGCCTCCCCGTCCTGGTCGCCGAAGATCGCGCCGCTCATCGGAACGCGCTCGAGTCGATCGCGAACTCCCTCGCGGCGCTGGGTGTGGCCGACGATGAGCGGGCGGAGTATCTGACAGCGGAACTGCTTGCGCTGCGAGGCTGGGCCGGGATCGTCCGCCAAATCGAAGAGCGGCCCGACCGCGTTCCCGCGCGCGACATCACGGTGACGCTGCGCGGATATCTTGCAGTCCGCCTTCTCTTTGAACGCACCGCGATTGCGGAAGCGGCGCGGCAACTGTCGTTCGCCGGGCGCGCGTCGGACATGCGCGCCTGGCTGAAGCCACAGCTTCGTCCTGCCGCGCCGCCGACAATCAGCGAGCGGGCGTGGCCGCTGTTCCATGTAGCCCAGCTCTGCGGGCTCGATGCATCCAGCGTGGAGCAGTGGACTGCGGCCAGCGTAAACCAGGTCGAATGCGAACTAGCCACGCTCAATGGGCTGCGGCGCCGCCGAATCTTGCATCAGGCATTCGAGCGCGCGATCCGCCACCGCCTGTACGATGCGATCGTTCAACACGCGCCGCAACCCGGCCCTGAAGCGCCGGTCTTCCAGGCCATCTTCTGCCTTGACGAGCGCGAGGAATCATTCCGCCGGCATCTCGAAGAAGTCGAGCCCGCATGCGAGACGTTCGGGACGGCAGGATTCTTCAGCGTCGCGATGTACCACCAGGCCGTCTCCGACGCGCATCCGAGACCGCTTTGTCCCGTGGGCATTCGTCCGGACCATTACGTGGCGGAAAAGGAGTCGGGGAGCGATGGGCTCCGCGAGCGATCGCGGCGGCTTCATCGACGCGCCGCGGGGTTCCTTGGCTACAACGTTCATCTCGGCAGCCGCCTGCCCGTCCGGGGCGCGGTGTTGATGACGACGTTCGGATGGCTTGCGCTGATCCCGCTCGTCCTCCGCGTGGTGTTTCCGTGGCTGTTTTCCCGATGGAGCCGCGTCCAGGAGACGACGGTCAGCCCGGTCCGAACGCGCCTGCAGCTCGAGCGGGAAGAGGTCGCGCCGCCAATCGGCAAATTTTCCGGCTTCACCGTTCGCGAGATGGCCGACATCGTTCGCCGCGTGGTCGACGACGTTGGTGTCCGCGACCGACTCTCGCCGCTGGTCCTCGTCGTGGGCCATGGCTCGATCAGCCTGAATAACCCGCATGAATCAGCGCACGACTGTGGCGCGTGCGGCGGCGGACGCGGCGGCCCGAACGCGCGCGCGTTTGCGTTGATGGCCAACGATCCGCGGGTCCGCGAGCTGCTGGCAGCCGAGGGCACGGCGATCGGCTCGACGACATGGTTCGTGGGCGGCCAGCGCAACACGTGTGACAACGACGTCACCTTCTTCGATCAGGATCTGATTCCCCCCGAGCGCCAGCCGCTGTTCGCCCGGGCGGTGGAGGCGATAGAAACGGCGCGTCGGCGCGAAGCGCACGAGCGCTGCCGGAGGTTCGACGCGGTGCCGCGCTGGTATCCGCCGATCGCGGCACTCGCACACGTCCAGGGACGCGCCGCCGACCTGGCGCAGCCGCGGCCGGAATACGGACATGCGACCAATGCGTTCTGCGTCATCGGCCGGCGGAGCCGGACGCGGGGACTGTTCCTCGATCGCCGCGCGTTTCTCGTCTCCTACGATCCCATGCGCGATCCAGTTGGGACGATTCTCACGCGCATCATGGCGGCGATCGTGCCGGTCGTCGCAGGGATCAACCTCGAGTACTACTTCAGCTACGTGGATCCAACGGGATACGGCTGCGGTACGAAACTCCCGCACAACATCACATCGCTCCTGGGTGTGATGGACGGTGCCCAAAGCGATCTGCGGACCGGGCTGCCATGGCAAATGGTCGAAATTCACGAACCGGCACGGCTTGCCATTGTCGTGGAAGGAACGCGGGACCGCGTTCTCCGGGTCGTCCAGCAGAACTCAGGGATCGAGCGTCTGGTCAGAAATCGCTGGTTGTGGCTGGCGTGCCTCGATCCTCATTCAGGATCCCTCTGGGAGCTCCGGGCTGACGGTTTCGCTCCGCATGTCCGGCAACACCCGCTTCCAACTGTAGCCGGCGGCTCCGCCGAATGGTATGAAGGCAAGCGCGGATTTCTTCCGCCGGCCGCACTCCTGCCCCTTGCTCGGGCCGGCTCTTCCGCATGACGCCAAGCGCCCCGCTCACGACATTGGTGCTCATCGGGGTCGGCGCGCCCACGGTTCTCTTTGCGGTGCTCGGGGGCGCATCGTTGCTGAATCGGCCGCTCGGCGAGCGATGGACGGCGTCGCTCGCCGGCAGCGCCATGCTCGTTGCGTGCGCCGCATTTTTGCTCGCGTTCCTCGTGCATGGAGTGACGGGCACGGCCGCGCAGCCGCTGTCCTACGGTGCGTGGTCGAGCTCTCGCGAGGGCGGGATTGCCATTGAATTCCTCGTCGACCGGTTGTCTCTTGCGTTCGCGGCGCTCTCGACCGCAATTGCCGGCGTCGTCTCCGCGTTCTCGAACCGGTATCTCCACCGTGAATCCGGTTACAACCGATACTTCGTTCTGCTGGCAATGTTCGTGAGCGGCATGCTGCTCGTCTCGCTTGCCGGCAATGTGGCGGTCCTGTTCATCGGGTGGGAGTTCGTCGGCCTGAGCTCGGCGCTTCTCGTCGGGTTCTTCCACGAGCGGCCAGCCGCGGTTGCGAACGCGCTTCGCGTCCTTTCGGTCTATCGGGTGAGCGACGCCGCGATGCTCTCGGCGGCAGTGCTGCTGCGCCACGTCGCCGGCAGCGACAGCCTCGCCCTCCTCTTCGGCCGCGCCGCCAACGTGTCATCCACGATCCACGGCCCGATCGCAACGATCATCGCGTTCCTCCTGATCGTCGCGGTTGCGTGCAAGAGCGCATTGTTGCCGTTCTCGAGCTGGCTACCGCGTGCGATGGAAGGCCCGACGCCGTCGAGCGCCGTCTATTACGGGTCGCTCTCGATTCACGCCGGGTGCTTTCTCTTGTTGCGCGCGGCGCCCCTCCTCGAGCACGCGCCATTGGCGCGCCTCCTTGCCGGAGGAGCGGGTGCCGCAACGGCCGTCTATGCCGGGCTGACCACGCGCGTTCAGAGCGACGTCAAATCGGCCCTGGCCTACGCCTCGCTGACGCAGGTTGGCATCATCATCGTTGAAATCGCGTGTGGTTGGTACTCGCTGGCATTCATCCATATCGCCGGACACGCGTGCTTCCGACTGCTCCAGTTCCTGAGCGCGCCGAACGTGCTCCACGACCTTCATGGGATCGAAGATGCCATCGGCGATCGCCCGGCATCTGGCCGTGGTGTCGACCGGTTCATCGCGGCGCACCTGCGGCGCGCGTTGTTCCTGATCGCGCTCGAACGCGGATTCCTCGACAGCTTCCTCGATCGCGTCGTCGTCGATCCGTTTACCCGGCTTGCGCGCCACCTCACGCGCCTCGACGAACGGCTGTGCGGGGCCGTCGCATCCAGCGCTCACGTGTCCGCGCCAATCGCACGGGAGGATCGGGATGAGTGAGCCATGGCTGTGGCTGGCGGCTCTCGCACTGCTGCCGACCATCATCACTGGCGCGTCGTTCCTCTATCTCGATGTCGAACGGCTCCGGCGTCTCGCGGTTGGCGCAGCGATCCTGATGCTGCTGGCCGCGACGATGATCGGGCGGACGCCGCGGTTGCACGACCTGTCGTTCCGTTCGTCGGCGCTCACGTGGGCTCCAGGCGGGG
>JBKPTT010000283.1:0-20819 GCA_046735635.1 Acidobacteriota bacterium
ACCCAGGCGAGCGCGGCGTCGAAGTCAACGGGCCATTGGTCGGCCACGGCACGCTGCACGCGAGGGTCGGCACCCTCGTATCGCGGCCCGCCGCTTTCCCCGAAGCCACGGTTGTCGATCGTCAGCGCGTCGATACCGTCAGCGCTCAGCAACCGCGCAACAGGCTCCCAGGATTTCCGGTTTGTCACGCACATGTGCATCAACACGACGGCGGGCCGCGTCGCCTCAGATGCACTTCGCGCAGGGAAGTACGTCGCCTTCAGCAGCGTGCCGTCGGTCGACTTGATGTCGACGTCTCGCGGCGCCGGCTGTGCGCCCGCCGTCGAAGCGAACGCGAGGACCAGCAGCAGCGTTCTCATGGCAGACTGCCCCCTTTCAACCTGGCGATCTTCTGTTCGGCAATCCCGCGCAGCTGCGCTTTGAACACCTCGTTGACGGTGTCGGCCTTGAGCAGCTCGAGACATTTCTCCTCCGCGGCGAGGGCGAGCTCCTTCTGTCCACGAGCGATGTAAGCGTCCGCGAGGCTGTCCTGTGCGTTCGCCGACTTCGGGTACACCTCGGCGTTCAGCTTGAACAGCTCGACCGCCTCGGCCTTGTCGGCGTCGTCGGGGCCCTGCAGCTTCGTGTAGGCGAGCTGGTTCAGCATGAACTCGGGAAAGAGAAATGCATTTGCGTCACGCTGGCGTGCTTGACGAAAGAGTTGAACGGCTCTTGCTGATCCTCCGCGCGCGGTGGCAGCCGCCCAGAATTCCGAGATGTCCGTTTTCTTCGCGGTGAACCCGACGGGACTTGCGGGTGACTTGATCAGCGTGTCGTCGAACCACGCGGCAATCTGACGAACCAGCTCCGGATGCGGTCCGAACATCTCGGTGCCATGCCGGCCGTCTTTGAACCCGACGAACTTGTTCCGCGGATTACCGGTGATTTCGGCGAGCCACCGCATGATGTCCGGAAAGCGCGGGTCGTATTCGTCGTCCGCGGCGGCCGCGGTGAAGATCGGCAGCCACGGGTTGGCCTGCAGATACCGGATGCCTCCGATGTCGGTCGGCCCGGCGAGCAGCGCGATCGAACGCACGGCGGGATGGCGTCTCGCGAGCTGCACTGCATTATCGACTCCGCAGGATGCGCCGCCTGCGCCGATGCGGGTCCGGTCCACTCCGGGCTGACCAGTCAGCCACGTGAAGGCGACATCGAAATCGGTCAACAACGGCTGCGTCGCGACCCGCTGCATGTCGGGCGCCGCCTGAAAGCGTGGCGTGCCGCTGTCGCCCGAAGGACGGTTGTTCATCGCCAGCGCGGTAATCCCGGACGCACTCAGCAACTTTGCAACCGGCTCCCAGGAACCCGTATTGACGACACACATCGCCATCAGAATGACGGCGGGCTTGGCCTGAGATCCGCCGGCCGGCGCTTCCGCCGCAAAGTAGGTCCCCTTCAGCGGGACGCCATCGGGCGCCGGGATAGTGACCTCGCGAGGCCCCGGCTGTGCGGCCGCGATCGACGCAACCACCGCGAATGCCGCGAGCAACATGACCGATTTCATCGGGAAGGCTCGAATTACTTCTTCACTGTTGGATACTCGATGCCCAACTGCTCCAGATACGTTTTGTACTTCGCGGGGTCGTAGTAGTACTTCTTCATCTCGGCCCGATACTTGTCCATCGTTCCCGTGTTCAGTTCGATCGCGGGCTTGTCATCGGGGCGGATCAACGGCTCGTACGTGATGTCTTTCGTCTGCACGTCGCGGAAGTAATTCCACGCGGCTTCGACGAGCGCAGGCTTGGTCAGCAGATCGAGCATGGTCATCGCCTGAACCTTGGCGCCCGCGGTGACGCCCTTGTGTGCAAGCGGCGTCGCCATCGAGATTGCGTTGGCCCAGTTGTGCCCCGGCAGGCCGGGGATGTTGGCGGGGTATCGGAGCGTGATCGTGGGGACATTCCACGACACGTCGCCAATGTCATCCGAGCCGCCGCCGGTGTTTTGAGTCGCAGGGCCCTGCAACGTCTCGGGTGGTTTGGCGAGCAGCCCAGTCTCCCGCGCGCCGACTTCCTTCTGCACGGCCTTCGCGAGAGTCTGATCGGCGTCGGTCCATTCCGGCATGCCGACCCTCTGGATGTTCGCAAACGCCGCTTCGGCGACGGCCTTGTTGAAATGCTGCGGCCATGCTGAACCAAGCACCCGTGTTGGAAGGAGCTCGGTGCCGGTCATCATCGCCGCCCCCTTCGCGATGGAATCTCCTACCGCCCACAACTCTTTGATCTTGGGATAGGTCGTCTGGCGAAAGTAATACCAGACGGCCGCGGTCCGAGGAACGACATTGGGCTGATCGCCGCCATCGGTGATGACGTAATGCGAGCGCTGTTCGAGCGGCAGGTGTTCGCGCCGGAAATTCCAGCCGATGTCCATCAATTCGACCGCGTCGAGAGCGCTGTGGCCGCGCCATGGCGACCCCGCGGCGTGTGCCGTCTCACCGCGGAAGGAGTACAGCACTGACACGAGCCCCGTCATGTTCGGCCTGTCGCCCCACGAGACGGCCATCGTGTCGTCCACATGCGCAAACAGCGCGACGTCGACGTCCTTGAACACGCCCGCGCGAATGAAATACGCCTTCGCCCCGACGAGCTCTTCCGCCGTGCCCGACCAGATGCGTAGCGTGCCCGGGAGCTTGTCTCGTTCCATGATCTTCTTCACCGCGAGTGCCGCGGTGATATTCAGCGGTACGCCTGAGTTGTGTCCTTCGCCGTGGCCCGGGGCGCCCTCGATGATTGGATCGTGGTAAGCCACGCCAGGTTTCTGCGACGCCTGCGGTATGCCGTCGATATCCGACCCGAGCGCAATGACCGGCTTGCCGCTGCCCCAGGTTCCGACAAACGCCGTCGGAATCCCCGCGACGCCTTCTTCGACGGCGAACCCGTTCTTCCTGAGAATCTCAATCAGATATCGGTTCGTCTCGAACTCCTGGAATCCGAGCTCGCCAAAGCTGAAGACGGAGTCCACCATCTGCTGTGTAAACGTCTTCATGGCGTCGATATCGGCGGCGGCCGCCGTCTTCATCGCCGCCACTCGAGGCTCATCAGGAGCAACCGTGGCGGCGGCCGGCTGCTGGCGATTGCCCCGGCCTTGAGCGAGCGGCGCCGCAACGAGCGACAACGTGGCGACGGCGGTCAGGAGTGTCGAGCGCATGCGCGAAGCATAGCAAATGGGCGATACTTGAGCGTTCCCCATGGCGCTTCTGGATCGATTCGCGCGGCCGCTCCGCAGCCTCCGGATTTCGGTGACGGATCGCTGCAACCTGAGGTGTCAGTACTGCATGCCGGAGCCGGACTACGTCTGGCTCCCTCGGGAGAGCCTGCTGACATTCGAGGAAATGTGCGCGCTCGTCGACGCGTTCACGTCCTGCGGGGTCGATCGCGTGCGCTTGACAGGCGGCGAACCGCTGCTCCGCCGCGACCTCCCCGTGCTGATTGAATCGCTCGCGTCGCGACCTGGTATCGCCGATCTCGCGCTGACTACCAACGGCGTACTGCTCGCCCAGCAGGCATCGGCTCTGCGCGCGGCCGGTCTGCACCGCATCACCGTCAGCCTCGACACGCTGCAGGCCGATCGCTTCCACCGCTTGACGCGCATGAAGGAACTGAGCTCCGTTCTCGCCGGCATCGATGCCGCTGTCGGCGCCGGCTTCACCGCGCTCAAGCTCGACACCGTCCTCATCCGCGGCGTCAACGACGACGAGATCGTCGCGCTACTCGAGTACGCCAGCGGGATCGGCGCCGAATTGCGCTTCATCGAGTACATGGACGTGGGCGGCGCCACCCGGTGGACAGGCGGCGCCGTCGTTTCACGACGCGAGATGCTCGATCGGATCGCGGAGCATTACGGCGCCGTCCTCCCGATTGCGGAACAGTCCTCCGCTCCAGCAGATCGGTTCCTCCTGCCTGACGGGACGACATTCGGAATCATTTCGTCGACGACCGAGCCGTTCTGTGCGTCCTGCGATCGCAGTCGTCTCACGGCCGACGGCGTCTGGCTGCTTTGCCTCTACGCCTCGACGGGCACCGACCTGCGTCGTCCGCTGCGGGCGGGCGCCACGCGCGAGGAGCTCGGACGGTTGATCCAGACGATCTGGTCCATGCGTGCCGACCGCGGCGCCGAAGAACGGCTCGGCATGGACCGCGAGACGACGCTCATTCCAATTCGAACTCTCAAGCGCGACGCTCATCTGGAAATGCACACGCGGGGCGGCTAGAATGCAGACCGCCGAATGCCGGATGCCGAATTTGCGACTTGCGATTGGGGAATGAGATCGGCGGAATGCCGAGTGGGATTGTCGGATGCCGAATGCAATGTCGAAGGACGAATGCCGAATGCAATGTCGAAGGACGAATGCAGAATGCGTTGTTGAATGCAGAATGCGTTGTTGAATGCAGAATGCTTTGTCGAATGCGGAATGCATTGCCGAATGCGGAATGCATTGTCGAATGCGGAATGCGGAATGTCATTCGTCACCGGTGAACCGCTCAGATTTCGCACCTGACAAACGTGACTTCCGTCGGCGCGCGGCGCGCTCTCGTGACAATTCGTTCTCGTAGTTCCGTTCCGCGGTTTTGCGCGATTTCACGAAAATTGCCACGAGTTCGTCAGCCTCCTTCACCAGCGCCTTTGCTTCTTCCTCCGGCGCTAAACGATTTTCAACGAGCATTTCCAGCCATCCGAGGCTCTCGTCACACTCCTCGATCACTTTCCCGAGTACCGCGATGAACTCCTTCCGCGAGCGGGCCCTGCATGCAGCGCGGTAATTGCTATCCGTGCTCGAGGACGAATCGAGCAGTTGGTCGCTGATTTTGAAGCCAGCCCTGGAGGGCGGAAGCTTGTCACACAGTTGAATGACGGCGTTGGCAAATGCGCGCGTGCGCTTCTGCAGCGCTTCAACGTCTGGTCTCACGCCGCATGGGCCAGCACGACGCGTACCGAACGTGCTTTCGTGGAAATGCCGGGCAATCCGACCGCGATGAACAGGCCGGTGCGCAAAAACAACACCGGCGACACCCGTGGCGTAACTCAGAATCTGAGTACGTGCTGTTTGCCACATCCGGCATTCCCATCATCCGGCATTCCCATCATTCGGCATTCCCCACTCCATTCGGCATTCCCCACTCCATTCGGCATTCCTCACTCCATTCGGCATTCGGCAATCGGCAATCGGCAATCGGCAATCGAAAATTCGGCATTCGCCGTTCGCCATTCGCCATTCGGTAGTTGCCCCCGTCACAAACGAATCGCGCGAACCGTTGTATACGTATGACCACCGGAGTTATGGTGCGGGCTATTCCGACCGATTCGGAGGTGCTGACACGCAGCAGCTCGCGCGACGCAGTCGTCGGTGAACTCTTCGACGAGCATGGCACCGGGATCTATCGTCTGGCCCTGACCATGCTCCACGACGTCGGAGCCGCCGAGGATGTCGTGCAGGAGACCTTCCTGAAGCTGATCGCCCATGTCGATCGTGGTGGAAGTCTGCCCAACGCGCGCGGGTGGCTCTACACCGTCGCGGCGCACGCGTGCCGCGACCGCCAGCGCGCGCTGGCGCGGTGGCTTCCCTGGCTGGCCGAGCGCGACACGCGTTCGGCGAACGACGCACCGGACGCAGGCGACGGAGCGGACGCGGTCCTCGCGGCGATTCGCAGGCTTCCCGGACGCGATCGTCTGTTGGTGGCCTTGCGCGCGCAGGGACTTTCCTATCGCGAGATTGCGGAGGCCGCGCGAATCCGCCCGGCGTCAGTCGGGCAGGCGCTCGCCCGAGCACTGGCACGGCTCGAACAACAGCTCGGATGAACAACGGAGAGTCAAGATGTCGCGCTGTCTGAATGAACATGAGGTGCAGGCGCTCGCCGACGGCGAGGGGACCACGGGGCAACGTGCGCATGTGGATGGATGCGCCAGCTGCCGCGACAGCGTGACCCGCCGGCGTCGAGTACTGAACCGCATCGTGGGCGCATCGGCGTCCATTGACATGAACGACGCGGCGCGCGCGGCGATTCGCGCGCGGATTGCGAACGCGCCCGCGACGGGTGCGACGACGCTCCGGCACGTGACGCGGCGCCCGCGGTGGACATGGACCGTGCCGTTTGCCGCCGCAGCCGCAGTGCTTGTCTACTTCGTCGTGCTGCCTGGAATCGATCGGCGCACCACCGTTTCCGCGGCGGAGATTCTCGGCCGGTCGCAGGCCGCGTTGTCCGCGCCGCTGACCGGGCTCGAGTTCCTCGCGTACGATCTCGAGCTCGGCGGTGCGCTGAGCGACCTGTTGCCGAGCGAGCAGTCCGGCCGCTTCGAAGTACACGAGTTCGTCGACCACGACCACGCCGGGCGCTACAAGATCGTGAAGCTCGCGCCCGACGGCAGAATCGTGGCGGGAGCCGCCGACGATACCGAGCGAGGGACTCGGACGCGCTACATGCGCGTCAATGGGCGCGGGTTCCTGCTGCGGTTCAACGGCGCGGCGCCGACGGCGCTCTCGATCGTCGCGCTCAAGAAAAGTGCGCTGCAGCTCTTCATCAGTTTGATGCAGACAAGCTCCGCGCAGTCGATGCGCGAGATCGATCGCGCGGGAGAGCACTGTTATGAGATCAGTGTTCCGGGGTTGAGCGTCCCTTCGACCTCGCTGCTCAGGCTGGATCGAGCGCGCGCGGTCATCACAGCGGCTGACTCGCGCCTGGTGGAATTCTCCGCGGGCGGCATGATGTCCGGGCAGCCGTTTACCATCGGTTTCGCATTGCGCCTTCGTCAATACGACAACGGTATGGGAAACGTCGATTTCGATCTGTCGCCCGAGGCGGGGGATGTCGTCCTCGAGGGCGACGCGACCGCCAACCCCCTCTGGGACGTGTTGGCGCGTCTATTCGAGGCGGTGCCCACGTCACCGGTTTCGCCAACGTCCAGACGCTAGATGTCCGACGCGATTCGCACCGAGTCGCTGACGAAGTATTACGGGCCGGTCGTCGCCGTCGAGTCGCTGGATCTCACCGTACATCACGGTGAGGTGTACGGCTTTCTGGGACCGAACGGTGCGGGCAAAACAACGACGATTCGGATCCTGCTCGACCTGGTACGCGCGACGAGCGGACGGGCATTTGTCGACGGCCTCGATTGCCGGCGCAGCAGCATCGATGTGCGCGCGCGAATTGGTTATCTGCCGGCAGAGATGCCGCTGTACCGCGACATGACCGGCGCGGGTTATCTCGCGTATCTCGCCGCGTTACAGCGCTGCCCCGTGGATCCTTCGTGGCAGCAACGTTTGCTGGCGCGGTTCGACGTCAGCACCGTCGATCTCCGGCGGCGTCTCGACGAACTGTCGCACGGCATGAAGCGGAAGTTCGGCATCCTGCAGGCGCTCATGGGGCGTCCGTCGCTCCTGATCCTCGACGAGCCGACATCAGGTCTCGACCCGTTGATGATCGAAGCGTTTGCCCAGACGGTTCACGAGTTGAAGACCGACGGGCGCACGACCGTGTTTCTGTCATCCCACGTGCTGTCGGAAGTGGAACGCCTGTGCGACAGAGTGGGAATCATCCGACGCGGACGACTCGCACGCCAGACCTCGATTGCAGATGTCCGGCACGAAACGCGCCGGCACGTGCGAGTGTTCTTCAATCGAAACGCGCCGCCGCCCCCGAGCTCCCTCGCGGAAGTCGTGCGGCGCAGCGAAGGACGACACTGGGAAATCGAATGGCACGGCGCACTCGGGACTCTCATCGATGCGCTGGGCGGTCTTGGCGTCACGGACATCGAGATCGACCCCTTCAAACTGGAGGATTACGTTCTCGAGATCTATGCGGATGATCGCGGGAGCGAATCGTGATGCTGTGGGTGTTGATGCGCCGCTCCTTCGCGCGTCACCGTGCCCTCAGCGCCGGGCTCGCGGGCGTTCTCGCAGGTTTTCAGTTTCTCCTGGTGCTCATCGCGGTAAACCTCGAGCGTCAGGGGCTCTTTTCCCAGCTCGGCGCATTCATGCCGCCATTTATCCAGGAGGCGCTCGGCGGCGTCCTCGTTGCGTCGTTCACCGGCACGATTGCACTCGGCTTCTTCCATCCCGTCGTCATGCTCGCGCTGACGTGCGGAACCGTCTACGTTGCGAGCGAGCCAGCGGGAGAGATCGAGCATGGGCTCGTCGATCTCGTCGTCGCACGTCCCGTTCCCCGCCACCTGATTGTCACGCGGTCGCTGCTCGTCTCGGTCGCCATGAGCGCCGGTATTGTCGCGCTGATGCTCGCCGCAAATGATATCGCCGTTCGTCTATTCGCGCCGCCGGGAACACCCGTCCTCGTCCAGCGACGGTTGCTATGGGTGGCGCTGAATCTGCTGAGCGTGATCTGGTGTTTCAGCGCGGCAGCGCTTGCGATGGCGGGCCATGCGCGGCGGCGCGGCTCCGCCGCCGGTGTGATTGCGCTCGTCGCGGTGCTTCTGTACCTGCTGCAGTTCGCCGCCGCCGCGTGGCACGCGCTCCGGCCCGCGGCGCTGCTCTCACCGTTTCACTACTACGAACCGATGCCAGTGCTGCTGAGCTCGACCGCCCCAATTCTGAATGTTGCCGGACTACTTCTGACGGCAGCCGTGCTCGTGATTACTGCGCAGGTTCTGTATTCGAGGCGTGATTTGTAAGAGGGATGCCGCCCTCACCCTGAGGTGAGGGACACCAGCATCGCTCGTGGTCGCGTCCAGCCGCTTGTCAGCGTTACTTTTCCGCATCCGACGTTTCCTTGTGTCGAGGAGCACTGCCTGATACGTGCAAGGACACAACGTCCCCAGAATGCGACCCGAGCTCTTCCTGTTGTGAGAAATAGCCGTGGGCTGTTTCCCCGGCGGAAATTCTTGTCGCAACCAGAATGCCAGAGACTGCTGCGGCGACGAAGTGTTCTATCGTTTCGAAATTGGCGCACATTGTCTCCGGACTCTGCCTACATTCAACTGCGAAATGCGAATCGAAGGCAGCGAATCGCAGACAAACCAATATCGAAACAAAGTAGGAAGCGGCCCCGTGGTCGAACTATCGAAAACACTCCTGTGGTTGACTTATGTCAGCCTTGCAATTGAGTTGACGTCTTTATGCACGGCGGGGATTGACCGTAACGACAATCGAAGAACCACCGACGAGTCATCCGCCGCCGACCATCGTCCGCACGTAGGATTGATCTTACCGAGCCTCTCCCTTGTGAACTTTCTTTCTCTTCGCTAGTACGACAGTCTGGCGGTGAGAAGAGAATTGCCTAGTCTGGAGGGTATAATTCCCACCGGCCTTCGTCCCTTTCCGAGAAATTTTTGAAGACTCGACCGGCAGCGAAATTGCCACATGCATGACCGCGCTCAGCGCTATGCATGACAAGTCGACGACGTGTCGAGCGACGGAACCCAGAATCGGCTAAAGAATCGATGATCAAGGTTGTTGCCGCCGATCCCTATCCTCTTCTCCTTCGGGGGCTGCGCGAGGTGATCACGAGCGATGCCGACATGACCTGCATCGCGAATGCGTTGGAGATGCCTCCGCTGCTCGAGGCGCTCGCCGCACGCGTCCCCGACGTCCTCGTCATCGACCCCGCCATTCAGGGTGCGGTCGATCGCGGGCTGCTCAAAGACCTCAGCCGCTGGTACCCCAGCATGTCGATCCTGGTGTTCAGTTCCGATGCGACGGACTGGGCAGTGATGCAGGCGCTGCGCAATGGCGCGCGAGGTTACCTTCTGAAGAACGCCGCGCCCGAAGAGCTGCTCGAAGGAATCAAGAGCGTTGCTGCCGGCCGCAAATTCATCTCGATCAAGCCGGTCGATGAAGCGGACTTCAAGGCAGCCAAGGCCGCCGCGCCGCGGCGGGACGTGGCGCTGTCGGAGCGAGAAACCGTCGTACTGCAGCAGCTTGGCGCGGGATACACTATCAGCGAAATCGCACAGGCGCTGGGGCTCAGCATGAAGACCGTGAGCACGTATCGGTCGCGACTGTGCCGCAAGCTGGAAGTGCGGAACACCGCCTCGCTGATCAGGTACGCGTTGAAGACCGGGTTGGTATAGCCGCAGCAGCCCTGTTCGGGCCTCTCATCGATCGACGCGAAACGCCAGATACATCAACGTGCTCTCACGCTCGATGAGCACGACGGCCGCGGCGCTCGGCTTCAGCGCGGCCGCCGCCGACTTCAGCTCTTCCACGCTCGTCACGGGCTTTCCGTTCAATGCGTAGATCACGTCGCCCGGCTGAATGCGCCCCTGCTGCGAATAAGGAGTTTCGGGGGTGACCCTGGCAACAACGACGCCTTTCTCTCGTCTCACCGACGGCAGCAGCTCTCCGATCGCGGGCGTCAGGTCCAATCCGATAATGCCGAGCTCGCGGATGACTTGCTGCGCGCCAATCAGCGATTCGAGCTGCGCGCTGTCGTTCGCGCGCTCGACGACCGGGACGCGAAGCGACAGCGTCCGGTCGCCGCGCTTTACGTCGAGCGTGACGCGCTCGCCCACACCGCGCGTGTATACGTTGATCCGGAACTGCCGGCCGTTCTCCATCGGCTTGCCGTCGAGACTCAGGACTACGTCGCCGGGCAGAAGGCCCGCCTTCCCTGCCGGGCCGTCCGCGTCAACATCGCTGACGATAACCCCCGCGTCGTATGTCAGACCGAGCGCTTCGGACATCAGCGGCGTGATCGTCTGCGTGCTGACGCCGATCTCTCCACGCCGGACGCGCCCGAACTTGCGGATCTGGTTGAACACGTTGCGGACGATGTTGGCCGGCGCGGCGAACCCGATGCCTTCGCTGCCGCCCGACTGTGTATAGATCAACGTATTGATCCCGACGAGCCGGCCGTCCGTGTCGACGAGCGCTCCTCCGCTGTTGCCCGGATTGATGGTCGCATCCGTCTGGATGTAGATCATCGGATCTTCGGGCGTCAGCTGACGCGCGACCGCGCTCACCACGCCAAGCGAAACAGACGACTCGAGGCCGAGCGGGCTGCCGAACGCCAGCACGATCTGGCCCGAGTGCAGCGCATCGGAATCGCCGAACACGACCGCGGGGAGTCCGCGAGCCTCCACCTTCACCACCGCGATGTCCGTCTCGTCGTCGATCGCGACGATCTGGGCGCCGACCGTGCGGCCCCGCCGTTTGAGGATCGACCGCCCCTCGGCTCCGCCACTCGCCGCGAGCGGAAGCTCCACCTCGATGCGTGTGGCGTTTTCCACGACGTGGGCGTTGGTGACGATGTAGCCCTCGGCGTCGACGATGACCCCGGAGCCGCTGCTGCGCTCGAGCTGCGGTTCCCCGCTCGCCGCACGATCCTCCTCATCAGGAGCCGCGTAGCCCGTGACGAAAATCTGGACGACGCTGGGGCTGATTCTCGCGGCGAGCTCCTGAAGAGACTTCGAGAGGTCGGTGAGCGCCGCGACCGATGCACGCCCTTGCGCCATCGCTGGCCCCGGTGCCGCCGAAGAGGCGAAACAGACAAGCAGAAAGGCGAGGGACCGAATGCCGCGCATCGACCAGCGATCGTAGCACGCGCGCTTGACAGGGCCGGGAAGATCCGCTGCAATCCGCGCCATGCGATTGACACTGGGACTCGTCCTCGCGATCGGCGTTGCCATCGCGGCCCCGCAGGGCACGAAAACGAGCGGCAGCCCCGAGGAAAACCTGCCCTCGAACATCAAGCGCCTGACCTACTTCGGCGAGCGTGCCTCCTGGTCTCCCGATGGAAAACGCATTGCCTTCATGGAAAAGAGCTTTGGCGATGCGTATGAAGTGGATGTCGCGACCGGCGCCATCCGCCTCCTGACGCACTATCCACACCCGGGATTCCTCCGGGTGCAGTTCATGCCGAACGGCGATTACTTCCTGATCGGCGCGCGGACATTCACCGATATCTCGACGACCCGTTCGCGCGATCAGGAGATGTGGATTCTCCGCAAGGACTTCAAGCCAGGAGACAAGGCGGTTCCACTCGAGCACAAGATCTCGGAAGGCGTGGCGATCTCGACAACGTCGATGAAGATCGCCTGGTCGAATACGCGAGGGCAGTATCCGGATCGCTTCCAGCCGAACGAGTCCGCAATGTACACAGCCGACGTCGTGTACGAGAACGGCACGCCGCATCTGGTCAACGAAAAGGAGATTCTGCGCGCGAAAGGGCCGGAATGCACGCTGGAAGCGCAGGACTTCAGGAAGAACGACACCGAGCTCATATACACGTGCTACCGTCCGCCCTATGCCGATGTGATGGGGATCGACCTGACCAGCGGAAAGACAACGATCTACCGCAAGATCGAGCGGGAGTACAACGAGGTCGAGGGCATTTTCCCGAACGGCGAGTACACGCTCGTGGAGTCGAGCCGCGAGCAGATGGAGCACAACTCGAATTTCATCGACATCTGGAAATTGAAGCTCGAGGCCAATAGCCAGGACTTCACCCGCGTCACGCATTGGGGCGAATACAAGGGGTACAAAGCGTCGAATCCGGTCGTCAGTCCCGACGGGACGCGGATGGCATTTCAGTCGGCGCGCAGTCGAGATCCCGCCGGAGTCGGCTACGGCATCTTCGTGCTGACGTTTAGCGGGCCTGCGGCCCGAGCGAGCGCGGGGGCGGGACCCCACGCGCAGTGAAAAGTAAAGCGCCTGCGGCCCGAGCGAGCGGCCGGAGGGCAGCGCCGCAAAGCGGCGCCCGCGAGCGAGTGCGCGTGGGGGTGGGGCCCCACGCGCAGAGAAAAGAATGAACCGTAGAGAATTTCTCGAGCGATCGGCGCTGGCGGCCAGTGGAGCCTTGCTCGGGCGTCAGACAGCCGCGGCACAGCCGCAGCGGATGATTGGCATCCAGGTTGGCCCCGTTTCGTTCCTCGATGAGGGAACCGGAAAGGTGCTGGACACGATCCGGGACCTCGGCGCCGCCGACACCGTGTTTCTCGCAACGTTCACCTACGGCACCGGAATTTCGGGGCGCACGCCCAAGAGCATGCCGCTTCCCGACCACGGCAAGCAGGAGTACGACAACCACCACGGCGGGATTTTCTTCACGCCGCACGCCCAGTACTACCGGCGGACGGCAATCGCACCGGAGAAGGCGCCCGACTACCCGAACTACGATGTCATCGCGGACGTGCTGCCGGCTGCGGACGCGCGCGGAATGAAAGTCATCGGCTGGTTCGAAGACGTCTTCCGCGCTGACACGCCGGGTGTCAGAGAGGCGTACGAGATAGATGTCCACGGGCAGCCTGCGGCTCGGGTGTGTTACCGAAACCCGAACACCCGAAACTTCTGGCTCGGCCTGGTCGAAGACCAGCTCCGCACTTACGATCTCGACGGCCTGATGTTCGGGTGCGAGCGCCAGGGTCCTCTGAATTCCGCAATCGGCGCGAGCCACGGCGGCGACCCTTCGCCCGGCACCGTCGGCTGTTTCTGCCCTCATTGCCTCGATGCAGCAAAGCGGGAAACCATCAACGCCACGAGGGCGCGCGAGGGATATCTTCAGCTCGAGAAATGGGTGAATGGCTTGAAATCGAATGCGCGTCCGGTGGACGGCGCGTTCGTTACGTTCTGGCGCATCCTGGTCGATTATCCCGAAGTGCTCGCGTGGGAGCGGCTGTGGACCGAAGGGCTGCGCGAGACGTATCAGGCGATGTACGCGAAGGCGCATGAGATCGCGAGCGCCAAGCCAATCGGTTGGCACATCTGGCACACGAACTCGTTCGCGCCCTTCTATCGAGCGGAGCAGGACTATCAGAAGTTCCAGGTGTACTCGGATTTTCTGAAAGTCGTCATGTACAACAACTCGGGCGGCCCCCGGATGGCGCGATATATCAGCAACGTCGACCGCACCGTCTTCGCCGACCTTACGCCGGAGCTCACGCAGCAGCTGACGTACGCGATCCTCCAATACGGGAACGAGCCGGCGGTTGCGGATCTCAAAACCGCCGGACTGACGTCCGACTACGTCGCTCGCGAGACCAGGCGCGCGGTCGCGTCCGCCGGCCCGAAGATGAAGATCTGGCCTGGGATCGACATCGACGTGCCGACGGCGAGCAATGAAAAGCGCACGCAGCCCGACGACGTCTACAATGCCGTGCGGGCGGCACTCGACGCCGGCGCACAGGGCGTCATTCTTTCTCGCAAGTACTCGGAAATGCGTCTCGACAACCTGCGCGCGGCCGGTCGGGCCGTGCGTGGAAGCGCGGAGCCGTGACGCCGGGCCTTTATGGCCCGGCAAATGTAGGCCGGGCCTTTAAGGGCCGGCAAAGATGGAGCACCTATGAACCGCCGAAGTTTCTTTCTTGCGATCGCCGCGGCCGTTGCGTTCGCGCCGGCGCCGCCCACCTCGAACGGCGAGCATCATTTTCTGTATGTCGCCGAGCCGGGCATCCGGAATTACGTCGAGTACGGCGGCATTGGCGTGCTCGTGTACGACATGGAGAACGCGCACAAGTTCGTCAAGCGCATACCGACCTTTCCCGACGTTCCTGGGAAGGAGCCCGAGAACGTCAAAGGGATCGCCGCCGATGCGAAAACCGGGCGTTTGTACGTCTCGACGATCAAACGCGTGGCCGCCATCGATCTCACCAGCGAGAAGATGGTCTGGGAGAAGGAATACGAAGGCGGCGCCGATCGTCTCGCGGTCTCACCTGACGGCAAGACGCTCTATATCCCGTCGCTCGAGGGACCGAACTGGAATGTCGTCGATGCGGCAACCGGCGCGGTGAGGGCGAAGATCGTCACCAACTCCGGTGCGCACAACACGATTTGGGGTCCGGACGGCAGATACGTCTACCTCGCGGGTCTGCACATGCCGAAGCTGCTCGTGGCCGATGCGCGCACGAATCAGGTCGTCAAGGAAGTCGGTCCGTTCGGCAGCATGGTGCGCCCGTTCACGATTAATTCCGCCGAGACGCTGTGCTTCGTGAATGTCAACGAGCTGCTCGGATTCGAAATCGGCGACTTGAAGACCGGAAAGATGCTGCACCGCGTAGAAGTTTCCGGCTACGACAAAGGCCCCGT
Source organism: Acidobacteriota bacterium (assembly GCA_046735635.1). Lineage (GTDB taxonomy): Bacteria > Acidobacteriota > Vicinamibacteria > Vicinamibacterales > 2-12-FULL-66-21 > JALZOC01. The sequence continues at coordinate 15,005 of JBKPTT010000283.1, forward strand.
GAAACGCCACGGCTGCCCGAGCCACGGCATCGGCCTGACGCCCGACGAGAAGGAATTGTGGCTCGCTGACGGCGCCAACGAGCGCATGCACATCTTCGACGCGACCGTGATGCCGCCCAAACAGATCGCGACAATCAAGCTGCGCGATCAGCCCGGTTGGGTCACGTTCAGCATGGACGGCCGTTACGCGTATCCGTCGACCGGTGAAGTCATCGAGACGAAGACCCGCCAGATCGTCGCGGCGCTCTCGGATGAAAAAGGACGGCAGGTGCAGAGCGAAAAAGTTGTGGAAGTCGTGATGGCGGACGGAAAGGCAGTTCGCACGGGCGACCAGTTCGGGATCGGGCGCAAAAAGTAGCGTCGCGGCTCGCGGTTCGGCGGTCATGGAAAGAGAGACGATGCGCGCATTCATAACAGCCACGGTCTTGACGGTCATGATGCCGGCGCTCCTCTTCGCGCAGCGCGGCGCCGGACCGGCTGGTCCGCAGCAGACCAGCACGCCCGAGCCGCCCAAGTTCAGGTACATGGGGCCGGCGCCCGCCGGCCGGATTGCGTCGGCAGCGGGGATCGCCGGAGATCCAACGACGTACTACCTCGGATCGGCCTCGGGCGGCCTCTGGAAGTCCACCGACAGCGGCCAGACCTTCGTCCCGATCTTCGACGACCAGAACGTCGCTGCGATTGGCTCGGTGACAGTCGCAGACTCGGACCCGAACATCGTGTGGGTCGGCACCGGCGAGCCGTGGGTGATCCGCTACAGCGACGTAATGGGGGATGGCGTTTACAAATCGACCGACGCGGGCAAGACGTGGAAGCACATGGGACTCGACGAGACGGGCCGCATCTCTCGCGTCGTCATCCATCCGACCAATCCGAACATCGTGTATGTCTGCGCGCAGGGCCGCCTCACAGGGCCGCAGGAGGAGCGTGGCGTCTTCAAATCGACCGATGGCGGCGCCACGTGGCAACGGGTACTTTTCGTCGACAGGAATACGAGCTGCTCGGGCCTGGACATCGACAAATCGGATCCAAATACGCTGATTGCGGGCATGTGGCAGGTGGAACAGCACACGTGGGGTGAACTGAGCGGCGGTCCGGGAAGCGGCGTCCACATCACGCATGACGGCGGAGCGAAGTGGACAAAAGTCACGGCCGGAATGCCGAAGCCACCCGTCGGCAAGATCGACGTCGCGATCGCGCAATCGAACACGAAGCGCATGTACGCGCTGATTCAGACTGCGGACCAAGGATCGTTGTGGCGATCGGAGGACGCGGGAGCGACATGGAAGGTCGTCAGCTGGGATCGTTCGCTGATCGGACGCGCGGGGTACTACATCAACCTCGAGGTGAATCCGCAGAACCCCGACGACGTGTTCATCGCCAACAGCAGCTTCCATCGTTCTACCAATGGCGGCGCCACCTTCAGCGGCAACGGCGGCACCAATCCGTTCCAGGGACAAGCGAGCTGCGGCGACTGCCACGACATCTGGATTGATCCCAGAAATCCAGCGCGTTACGTGCTCACCGACGACGGCGGGGCCAGCATCAACGCCGCGCAGGGTGCGCAGCGCGTGTCGCTCCCGAACGGCCAGATGTATCACGTGCACGTCGACAATCGCGTCCCGTACTGGATCTACAGCAACCGGCAGGACGACGGAACGATGCGCGGACCGATGACGGTATCGGAACAGACCGCCAACGGACGCCTGCCGGACGGCAGCACCATGCCGCAGCCGCAAGTCGCAGGCGGCCGCGGCGGTCGCGGCGGCGCGGGCGGGCTCGCGGGACGCGGCGGGAATGCGCCGTCAGCCTGGCAGCCGGACATCGGCGGCTGCGAGTCCGGATTCACTCTCCCCGATCCGACCGACGCGAACGTCGTCTACGCGTCGTGTTACGGGAACAAGGTCACGCGATGGGATGCCCGGACTGGCACCGCTCGTTCGATCGAGCCTTGGATGATTACCCTCGATTCGCCACCAAACGAGACGAAGTATCGCTGCCATTGGACCGCGCCGATGGCGATCGACCCGTTCGACCACAACACGGTGCTCTACGGCTGCCAGGTGATCCTGAAGACGACCAACGGCGGCCAGTCGTGGACGGAGCTGAGCCCCGACCTTTCGACAAAGGATCCTTCGAAGATTGCGTCCAACGGCGGACTCGTCGGCGACAACCTCGGCCAGTATGCCGGCGAGGTCGTCTGGGATATCGAGTTTTCGAAGATTCAGCGCGGTCTGATTTGGGCCGGCACCAACGACGGGAAGCTCTGGTACACGAAGGACGGGGGCACCAACTGGACGGACGTGACGAAGAACTTCAAAGACCTGCCGCCCTGGGGCACATTCACACAGATTTGGCCATCCACGTTCGATCCAGGCTCCGTGTACACGGCGGTATCGTTTCACTTGATGGATGATCGCAAACCGTACATCTACAAGTCGACCGATTACGGCGCGACCTGGACGAAGATCACCGGCAACATTCCGTCAGGTCATCCGCTCGATTACGTTCTTTCGTTCTCCGGCAATCCGAACAAGAAGGGCATGCTGTTCGCGGGCACGGGGCGCGCATTCTACGTCACGATGGACGACGGCGCGACGTGGACGCGATTCAACGAAGGACTGCCGCCTGCACCGGTCAGCTGGATCACCGTGGAACCCAGGTTCCACGATGTCGTCGTCTCGACGTACGGACGCGGGTTGTTCATCCTGCCGAACATTACTTCTGTGGAGCAGCTCGGAGTCGACCGGCAGCAGCTCACGACCGCGCAGCTGCTCGAGCCCGCATTGCTGTTTCGGCAGCCGCGCAGCGTGTTCACGCAAACCGGGCGGCCGCATTTCACTTTCTTCGTTCCATCGGCCCCATCCGGACCCGCTCAGATGGAGATTCTCGATGCCGCGGGCAAGCTCGTAAAAAGTGAGCCGCTCGTCGTTCATCAGGGATGGAACGGCGCCAACTGGGACCTGCGATACGCGGCTCCGAAGCTCGTCGAGCTCAAGACGACGCCCGCGGAGAACCCGCACATCTGGGAAGAGCCGCGCTTCGAAGGCAAAGACACCCGGACGATCACCCACTGGGGCATCACGCCCCAGACAGGGATTCCAATGGCCGCCCCCGGCAAATACCAGGTGCGCTTCACGATCGACGGGAAGAGTTACGCGCAGCCGTTCGAAGTCGCGAAGGATCCAGGCGTCGCCGCATCGCTCGAGGATCTCACCTTCTCCACCGAAACGCAGGTGCGTATCCGCGACGACATCACCGCAACCTCCGAGATGGTCAACCGGATGGAGATCTGGCGCAAGCAGATCGAAGATCAGCTGAACACGCCGAAGCTGAAAACCGACGTGTCGCGCTCGTTGAAGGAGATCGACCAGACGATTCTGGACGTCGAGCGCAAGCTGGTCTCCCGCTCGGAAATGCTCAGCGACGACAAGTATTTCCCCGAGGCCTACAAGGTGTACATGAATCTGATCTGGTTGAGCGGCGGGGTCGGCATGGGCGCCAGCGACGAAGCCGGCAGCATCGACTACCGGCCCACGGACACGCAGCTGCAGGTTCTGCAGATCATCGAAAAGGATCTCGCGGCAGCTAAGGCGGGGTTCGACAATCTCGAAAAAAATGTGCTGCCGGCTTTCAACAAGACGATGGCCGGCAAGGTGCCGGCCATCGGGGACAAGCCGAAGGGTACTCAGTAGATCCGGTTAGTACCCGGACGCCGGCGGTTCGTTGCCGATGAACACACCGTTGCGCCACGTGTTCGGGCACAACGAATGCGTAAAGACGGAGGCGCCGTCCTTGGACGAGTACGAGATGTCGTCGGCGGTCGCGCCGCCGGAAGGATTCAGCGTCGCAAGATCTCGAACACGTTTGGCGATCTCGTGATCCGTGCACGAGGTATCGCCGCTGATACCCAGACCGCCGATGATCTTGCCACCGCTGTAGAGCGCGACGCCGCCGCCGAAGAAAATCAGCCCGCCGACAATCTGCTCCTTCCCTCCACCCTGTCCTGTCGGCGGAGCCAGGAACTTCGATTCGAACAGGTTCGACTGCCCCAGGCTCCAAAGCGAGTGGCCCGGCTGCGTCAGGGTGTACAACTGTGCGGTCGAAAGCGGCGCATCATCCAGACTGAACGCGTTCGCCGTGTAGGCCTTGGCCTTGGCGATAGCCTGGCTCCCGGGCCACACTTGCGACGGATCGGACGTCGACGTCGCCGCCGCGCAGAATTCGCCATCACGGTTCACGACGGCGGCCCACATCCGAGTGCCGTGGAAGAGACCGCCGGCGTCGCCGCCGGCCGACGGAGCAGCCGCGAGCAACTCCTTCAGCGCACCCTCGGTGGGCAGACTGTTGCACCGCCCCGCAGCTGCAGCGGAAAGCGGCGTGACGTGAACCGCAATGGCGTAACCTGCGGCAGACACGATGCTCAGGAGGGTGGCGGTGGCCAGAACCGGGAGGACTCGACGCAGCATGATTGTGACTCCTTGAAGAACAGCTACTTGATCACGGCCGTCGCCGACCCGAGCAGGTCGGCGGCATAGTCGTAGACGATGACCTTCACGTACCTTGGTGCGCTTTCAGCGGGACGCGGATGTCGCCAGGTGCTTCTCACCGTCCAGGTATCGCAAGCGAGCGGAAGGACGGAGGTTGCGTCTGCTGCCCGGCCGCGAGCGCGGCCAAGGCAGCAAACAGCACCGCGAACCTCACAGACATGCAATGCAGTCGATTTCGACGAGCGAATTCCCCGGAATCCCGCCGGCCGGCGCGACCGTCGTGCGCACGCCGGGCTCGGGCCCGAACTTGCCCTTGAACACCGCGTTCATCGCGTCGTAGTCCTTCAGGTCGTTGAGGTAGACGTTCACCTTCAAGACCTTCTCCATCGACGACCCGCAGGCTTCGAGCTGCGCCTTCATCTGCTCGAGCACCTTCGTCGTGTGCACGGTGATGTCGCCGGCCTGGTGGTATCCGATGCCAGAAATGAACACCAGGTTGCCGTACAGCACCGTGCTGTTGAAGAGCGGAGGGTTCGCAGGATCCGGCGGCTTGGCGCCGGCGGCGCGGAACACTTTCTTCACCGGCTTATCGGCCGGCGGGGTCTGAAGACCCCGCCCTACCGGGGCCGCGGCTGCTGCAACCGCCGCGGCGGGCGCGTTCTTCAGGAACGTTCTCCGATTCGACTTCGGCATCATCTACCTCCTGGCGGGACCCGCAGGTGGCGCGGCTCCCTCACGGCCTCGCTGCGTCCCCGGTGTTGTACCCCGTGCTGGGTTGAGTCCGTCCCACCGCCCATCGCCTATCGGACCGTAATCCGGCGGCAGCGTCCGCCATTCCGGACGTGAGATCCCGTTCAGGTCGTACACGACCCTGCCGTCCTTCACCGTCAGCTCGCACATGAGGCGCTGGGTCGAATCCATGCGCGCGCCGTTCATGTCCGTGAGACCGAAACGTCCTGTCTCGACACGCAGCACCGCGACGTCGGCAACGGCGCCAACCGACAGGTGACCCAATCCGTCCTGCTTGATCTCGCGCGCGGGATTCCACGTCGACTTCGCGACGACGTCGTCGAGCGACAGGCCCAGCGCGAGGAATTTGTCCATCACGTTCAGCATGTCCTTCATTCCCGTGTTCATGCTGCCGATGTGAAGATCGGTCGAGATAGAATCCGGCTGGAACCCTTCCTTGATGGCCGGAACCGCGACTCGCCACAGAAAGCTGCCGCCGCCGTGGCCGACATCGAAGATGACGCCGCGCTTCCGCCCTTCAACCAGTCCCGGATTCACGTGGCCGGATGGATCGAGCTCGCCGCGCAGTCCTGAAT
>JBKPTT010000284.1:0-11080 GCA_046735635.1 Acidobacteriota bacterium
TATCAATCTCGACGCGCAGCAGACCGGCCTGGACGTGCTGCGCACGTTCAAGCAGGCCAACCCGCGCGGCCACGTGGTGCTCATCAGTGGATTCGGAACCCTGCAGACGGCGATCGACGCGGTGCGCGCCGGCGCGTTCGACTACATCAGCAAGCCGTTCAACATCTCGGAGGTAAAGGCGACAGTTGACCGCGCGCTGGCGGAGAGCGGTTCGCCCTCGACAGTCCGGCCTTCGCTCGACGTGCCGGCGGCCGGCCTGATCGGTCGGACCTCCGGCATGCTGTCGGTGTACAAGCAGATCGCGCACGCGGCCAACGCGGCTGCACCGGTGCTCATCATCGGTGAAAGCGGAACGGGAAAAGAGCTCGTGGCGCGCGCAATCCACACCCACGGCCGGCGTGCCAGTCGACCGTTCGTCCCGATCAATTGCGGTGCGTTGACCGAGAGCGTGCTCGAATCCGAGCTGTTCGGACACACGCGCGGCGCATTCACCGGCGCGATCTCCGATACCAAAGGCATTTTCGAGCAGGCAAACGGCGGCACCGTCTTTCTCGACGAGATTGGCGAAACCTCGGCGGCGCTCCAGGTCAAGCTCCTGCGGGTGTTGCAGGAAGGAGAAGTGCGCCCGGTCGGCGGCAGCAGAATCGTCAAAGTCGACGTCCGTGTCGTCGCCGCAACCAACGTCGACCTCGAACGCGAGGTCGCCGGCCAACGCTTCCGTCAGGACCTTTTTTACCGGTTGAGCGTGATCGTGATCCGGGTACCGGCGCTGCGCGACCGGCGCGAGGACATTCCGTTGCTGATCGACACGTTCCTTCAGAACGCCTGTGCGCGGGCCGGCCGGCGCGTGCAGCTGTCGTCTGGCGCCGTGTCCGCACTCGCTGCCTATCGCTGGCCGGGAAACGTGCGAGAGCTGGAGAACACCATCGAGCGACTGGTCGTGTTGAGCCGCGGATCGGTGATCGACGAGCAGGACCTCCCGTTCAAAGGGAGCGGTCCGGATTTGCACGAGCGTCTGTTCGCGGACCTGCCGTCGCTCGACGAGCTGGAGCGTCGCTATCTCGTCCACGTCGTCGAGCAGGTTGGAGGCAATCGCACACGAGCCGCAGAAGTGCTGGGAATCGACCGGCGTACGCTCTATCGCATGGCCGAGCGGTTCGGCATTGATCTGAAGGAAGAGATTTCCCACCCATAGCCCGGGCTTTTACGCCCCGGCAACACCGCCCTACGCCGCTTCCCAGCGGCGCGCGAGCACGCGGGCGACCGCAAGGAACGCGGCCGTCGCGCCCAGCAGGACGAGAACCTGCGGCCAGAGCTGCCACACCGCCGCCTGGCGCCAGAATACCTTCAAATAGCCGTCGAGCGCCCATGCGTTGAACGTCAGCAGCCCTATCTTCTGCAGCGTCTCGCTCATGAGGAAGCGTGGAAACATGCTGCCTCCGAGCGCCGACATGGTGAGAATGAAGATCGTCGAGAACCCCTGAAGCTGCGCGCGCGTCCGCGCGAGCGCCGCGAGGACGAGCCCGAGCGCCGCGGCCGCGGCGGCCGTCGCCGCGGTCATGACGGCGAACCCTGGCAAATGCGAGAAGAGCGGAAGCCCGAACACGAGACGGCCCCATAGAAACATCACGATCAGCTGGGCACATCCGACCGCCGCGAGCAGCATCCATTTCGCGAGGAGAACGCCCGACATGCCGATGTTGGTTGAAAGCAGCCGTTCGAGCGTTCCCGCCTCGGCCTCGTCCAGAAGCGCGCCGCCCGCGCCGGCGACCGACGAGAACAACAGGAACATCACGCCGATTCCAGCGGCGTAAAACGAGATCAGCGATCCTTTCCCCGTGTTGCTGCGCATCACGTCGACGACTTCGACGCCGATCGCCAGACCGTTTCCCGGTCCGTCGTTCCGGTTTTTCAGTCGCGGAAGCCAATCCTGGACCGCCGCTTTCTGCTGCGGCGTCATCGCGCCCGCGTACTTCTCGAACTGCCGCAGGCCGCCTTGCATCATCAGATCGGGAGCCGACGTCATCGCCGCCTTCTGAATCAGGCCGAGAATCATCTGCGGCGCGATGGGGTCCGACACGTCGGAGAGCAGCTGGATCGCGGGTCCGCCCGCGCCCGCAAAGCCGCGCTCCATGAACGACTGGCCGAAGCCCGGAGGGATGACAATCGCGACCGGAACGTCGCCATCGCGTACGAGCTTCTCCGCGCTCGCCCGGTCCAGCGCGGCGCCCTTGTCGTCCTCCCCAGCCGTGGTCCGGACGCGGAGTCCTTTCTCGCCGGCCAGCGCGGCGATCAGCCGGCCGCTCACCTCGCTGTGATCGTCGTCGACCACGCCGACGCGAATGCGCGACGTCGACGCGTTCTGCTGACCGCCGAAGACCGTCGCAAATATCGAGAAGAACACGATGGGCAGGAGGAACGTGAGCGCCTGCGCCACGCGATCGCGGCGCAAGTTGATGAGCCCTACACGGAGCAGCGTACCCATTACTCGCGCAACTCCCTTCCAGTGAGATGAATGAACACCGACTGCAGGCTGGGGGCCCGCACTTCGATGTCTTCAACCGAGCGTCCCGCCACGCGGATCGCCTCGAGCAGAGGCGGTAGTCCAGAGACAACGTCGCCAAGACGGGCGCGCACGACACGCGCGTCTTCCGGATCGACCGTCAATTCGTCGACCGTCGAGCGCGCAAGATTGGCCTGTCCATCGAGCGGAGCGTCCAACCGAAGCGTCACGAGACGGTAACGCCCGACCGTGCGGTCGACCAGCTCTGACAACGTGCCCGACGCGATGGCTTTGCCATGGTCGATGATGACGGTCCGCGAACACCGCGCTTCCGCTTCCTCGAGATGGTGCGTCGTCAGCAGCAGCGAAACCCCGCTGCGCGCGAGCTCGGTGAGGACGTCGTAGATTCGATCCCGGCTCTGTGGATCGACGCCTACGGTCGGCTCGTCGAGCAGCACGATCCGCGGCCGGTGCAGAATTCCACAGGCGATGTTCAGCCGGCGACGCATTCCTCCGGAGAACTGCTTGATCGGCTCCCGGGCGCGATCGCTGAGGCCTGTTCGCTCCAGTGCCCAATCGACTTGCCTGGATAAGATCGCGCCGCTCAGCCCATGGAGACTGCCGAACGCCTGAAGGTTCTCGCGTGCCGTCAGCAGGGGATATACGGCAACTTCCTGTGGGACGATGCCGAGCTCTGGCGGCGTCGAACGTCCGTCCAGCGGACGGCCGAACATCTGCACCTCGCCCCCGTCGAGCCGCACACGGCCCGTGATCGCACGGATCAGCGTCGTCTTGCCCGCGCCGTTCGGACCGAGCAGCGCGAGCAGCTCTCCCTCGCGCAGGTCGAACGTCGCGCCGTCGAGCGCAACGACCTCGCCGAATCGTTTTCGCGCGTCGACGATCGAGAGAACGCTGTTTGTCATTGCCGTAGGTTACGGCGACTTTCCGGACGCCGTTCAGCTCTCCCGGCGAACGGCGGGAATCCGGCGGCGGATGGCGGGCCGCCTACAGACCCTCGGACTTCTCCCGAATGCGTTTGTTGGCCGCTTTCGTCAGGTTCTTCCAGTGACGCTTCTGCTCGAGCTGCAGTCGTTGGTCAAGTTGGCGTACATGATGGGCCTGCTCGTCCTGCAGCTTGTGATAGCTTTCGAGCCTTCCTGGAGGCAGCTCTCCGCTTTCGGCAGCGGCAATCACCCCGCACCCGGGTTCCTGGCGATGCCGGCAGTCGCGGAACCGGCAGCGCTCCGCCAGACGCTCGACATCCGCGAACGTTCCGCCCAGTGCGTCACCGGTCTCCCATAGCTGGATTTCACGCATGCCGGGCGTGTCGATCAGCACGCCGGTTTCAGGAAGCAGCACGAGCTGGCGCGCGGTGCTGGTGTGGCGGCCGCGGCTGTCGGAGTCGCGGACGTCACGGGTGCGAAGCACGTCGCGGCCGATCAACCGGTTGATGATCGTCGACTTGCCCACGCCAGATGATCCCAGGAGCGCGCCAGTCTGCCCGACCCCCAGGTACTGACGCAGGACATCGACGTCCCCTTCGCGTTTGCACGAAATCGCATGCACGGGAGCGCCGGCGGCAACGGATTGCACCTCGTCCGCCATCGATCCCAGGTCGCTCGCGACATCCGCCTTGTTCAAGACGATGACGGGCGAGGCGCCGCTTTCCCACGCCACGAGCAGGTAGCGTTCGATCCTGCGCGGATTGAAATCTCGGTCGAGGCCCGTCACGAGAAACACCGTGTCGATGTTCGCCGCGACGACCTGCTCCTCGGTGCGGTCGCCGGCGGACCGTCGAGAGAACCACGTGCGGCGCGGGACGATGTCGTCGATCCGTGCGTCGCCCCCCTGCGAAGGCCGCTCGAGCGCGACCCAGTCGCCGACCGCCGGAAAATCGACTCGCGACCCGGCGCGGTGCCGGATCCGTCCCGCAACGCGCGCGAGCATCTCCCCCTCGGCGGTTATTACGCGATAGATGTGCGTGTGCTCGAGCGCCACCCGCCCGGGCACGAGGCCACGTGCCGCGTGAGGTGCAAACGCCGCCTCCAGCTCGGGGTTCCATCCGAGCTGACGCAAGCGCGCCTGGCCGGCGTCGGTTCGCATTTACAAAGTACTATTTTCGCATGCCTGTAGGGCGGGGCCTGTAGGGCGGGGTCTTAAGACCCCGCCCTACCCGCCCTGTTCTTTCGATGTCTTCACGAGGCACCGCAGCACCTCGGCGACGCTCCAGGCTTGCGCGATGCAGCCGCGCGGCACGTAGGGCTTCTCGGCATCGAAGATCTCGCTGATCGAGCCGACGCAGCCATCGCTCAGACGCTGATCGAACCCGGCGAGGAGCCGCCGCGCGCCTTCGCGATCGTCCGGATATACCTTCAGCCACGCGTCCACGAAAGGTCCGATCAGCCACGCCCAGACCGTGCCCTGGTGGTACGCCGCGTCACGCGATCGCAAGTCCCCGAAATACTTCGGCTTGTAGTCCGGGTGTCCGGGAGCCAGCGAACGCAGACCGACGGGAGTCAGCAGGCGATCGCGAACGACCTGCATGACGGCGCGCCACCGTGGCTGATTGAGGACAGGGTGATCCAGCGAGATTGCGAACACCTGATTCGGCCGGCAGGCGGCGTCGTTCCCGTGCTCCCCATCAACGACGTCATACAAGTAACCCCCGTCGGCGTACCAGAACCGCTCGTTGAAGACGCGCTGCACGCGATCCGCCTCCGCCGCGGGATCGACGTCGTCGGCACCGTCCGGGCGCCCGAGATCCCGAAGCCAGCCCTGGAGGAGACGCAGGGCGTTGTACCAGAGCGCATTGATTTCCACCGCTTTGCCCCGCCGGGGCGTGACGACCCAATCGTCCACCTTCGCGTCCATCCACGTGAGCTGGTAACCCTGCTGTCCCTCGCACAAGAGACCGTCGGAGTCTGCATGAATCCCGAATCGTGTCCCTCGAATGTGATGGCGCACGATGTCCACGAAGGTCGGCAGCAGCGCGCGTAGTATCTCGACATCGCCGGTCACGCGCACGTACCGCTCAATGGCGTGGAAGAACCACAGCGTCGCGTCGGCCGTGTGGTAGAGGCCTTCGCGTGCGCCGTCCGGGAACATGTTGGGAATCAGGCCGTCCCGGACGTAGTGCCCGAACGTACGCAGGATATATCCCGCTTCGCGATAGCGATGCGTGGAGAGCGTGAGTCCCTCCAGGCTGATCATCGTGTCGCGGCCCCAGTCGGTGAACCAGTGGTAGCCCGCGATGACCGTGCGGACCTCTTCGCCCGCCGCCTTCGCGCGCGCGGCCTCCTCGACGCGGCCAGCAGGCGTGATGATGAACTGATCGGCTGCCAGAACGAGCTCGCACGCAAGGCGATCCTTGATCGGGCGCGCGATTTCGAGCAGGCGTTCGCGCCGCGACAGCTCCGCCTGCGCCGCCTGATCCGGCGTCAGTGCCTCGATCGTCTCCCAAGGCTCCGTGGAGGCGATGAGCGTCACCGCCTGCTCCGGATGGAGATCCGCGCGGAAATAGCCAGGGCTGCTGAGCGAGCCGACCGACTCGTATCCGCGAAGCTTCTCCATCGCGTACGGCACGTGCGCGTTTCCAACCTCGTCGAGCGTGAGCGCCGATCCACTCCCATGCAGACGAAGCCGGAGCACCGGAAGATCGGATCCGCCGGACACCTCGTATCGGTTCTTGATTCCGGTCACGACGTAGGACGGCGTCGGTCCGGCATTGACCGCCGCCTCGTAGCCGCGGAAGTGAACCGACGGTCGGAGCGTCAGCCGCACCGGGCCATCGCCCTGCAGCAACCGGTAGCTCACGTGCGTGGTGTTCTGGCCGTGCGGCATCAGCAGCCGCTTTTCGATGACGTGCCCGTCGATCTCGTACGTCCAGATGGGGAGCCCGAGCTCGAGTCGGAACTCCTGGAGATGTTCGGTGCGATCGGCTGCGTTGCTGCCGGCGACCTCGTCCTCGTCGCCGAGCCAGCGGACGCTCCGATCCTTCAGGCGCACGCGCTCGAGGAGGTGATTGAGCATCACCATGCGGCCAAGAGGCGCGGGCAGCGACGCGACAAGCAGACCGTGATATCGCCGTGTCACCACGCCGGCGACGGTGCTCGAGGCGTAGCCGCCGAGACCGTTTGTGACAAGCCACTCGCGCCGCGGCATCGGGTCGTCGATCTCGCGATCGCGCGGGCGCGCGATGACTCGCGTCACCTGCGGCCGGCTCGGCGCACCCGGCGCATCCACCAGACGTTCACTCATCGTCGCCATCAGACGTCAGCCGCGCGGGCCCGAGCAGGAGCGCCGACTCGCCGGGGAGGTGCCACAGCGAATTCGGTTGCACCGGAGGCGTTCCGTGCCCGCCGTACTTCACCGATTCGCTGCTCCAGATCACTTGCCACTTCGCGCCGCGTGGAAGACCCAGGAGCGGCTCGGGCGCGGGACTGAGGTCCATATCGCATCCGAGATTGATCACGAGCAGGAGATCCTCGTCGGCCGAGAAGAAGCGCAGCACCATCGCCTCTGGGGCCAGGACGGCGCCGTCGACACGGCTCGGATTCGTAATGGCACGCTTGCTATGCCGAAGGTGGAGCAGATCGCGATGGAGTGTGTAGGCGGCGGCATGGCGTTCGCGCTCGTGCAGGTCGAGCTTGCACCGCCGGAACGTCTCTTCGTCGTCGGGGGCAGCCAGGAGCGGCGGCACCTCGGGGTCGAGGAGACTCGAGAACTGCATCAGGAACTCCTTGCGACCCTGCTGAATGCTGTCTTTCAGCTGCGGCTGGTGATCGGCGAAATACAGAAACGGGCTCGATGCCGAGAACTCCTGGCCCTGAAAGAGCAGCGGCGTTGCGGGGCCCAGCAGCACGTAGGCCGTCAGCGCGCGGAGCCGGCCCGGCGACGACACCTGGTTCGCGCGTCGCCCGAGCGCGGAGTTGGCGACCTGATCGTGGTTCTCCAGATACGAGATGAACGCGTGTGCGGGCAGGTCGAGCGACGGCGTGCCCCGACGCTGCTTCTGCCACTTGTACCACTGGCCCTGATAAAGGTAGCCGTACTTGGCCGCCGACACGAGTTCCTGGACCCCGCCCGAGTAATCCGTGTAGTACGCCTCGCGCCGGCCCGTCAACGCGACGATCGCGCTGTGATGAACGTCGTCGTTCCACACCGCGTCCAGGCCGTATCCCCCCTCGGCCGGTGTTCTCACGAGGATGCTGTCCTGCGGTTCGTTTTCGGCAATCAGGTAGAGCTGCCTCGATCCGCCGGCCGCGCGGGCGCGGCGGACAATCGACGCGATGACGTGCTCCCGCGACGCCTCGTCCTTGATGTCCTGGGTGGCGTCGAGCCGAAGGCCGTCGACGTGGAATTCATTGATCCAGTAGCCCGCGTTTTCGACGAAGAATGCGCGCGCTGGCGCCGACGTCTCGAAGTTCAGCGCACGGCCCCAGTCGTTCTTGTACCGATCGGTGAAGTAGTCGGGCGAGAACTCCTCGAGGTAGTTGCCGTCGGGGCCGAGATGGTTGTACACGACGTCAAGGACGACGCCGAGCCCGATCGCGTGCGCGCGATCGACGAACGCCCGCAGGTCGTCGGGGATCCCGTACAAGTGAGTGGGCGCGTAGAGATCGACGCCGTCGTATCCCCACCCGAAGCGGCCGGAAAACTCCGCGACTGGCATCATCTCGATCGCGGTGATGCCGAGAGCTTTCAGCGATTGCAGCTGCTCGGCGGCGGCATTCCAGGTTCCCTCCGGTGTAAACGTGCCGACGTGCATCTCGTACAGGACCTGCCCCCGCGGCTCGAGGCCTTTCCAGGAGTGATCGGTCCAGCGGAACGCGGACGGATCGACGACGACCGACGGACCGTGCGGTCCGTCTGGCTGAAAGCGCGAAACGGGATCGGGCCTGAGCTTGTCGGCATCCAGACGGTACCAATACCGCGTGCCGGGCCCGATCCCTGGAATGAGGGCTTCGAAGTACCCCTGCTCCGCGTGCTCGAGCGCGTAGCTCGCGCCGCCGTCGATGACGAACTCCACGCGGCGGCACGACGGCGCCCACACACGAGCGTGCGCGCCGTCCTTCTGTAACTCAACGCCTGCGGACAGGCGCCGTGACGTGGTAACGGGCATCGAACACTCTACGTCATTCGCTCGGCGCGGCGCCGTTCGCGTCCGGTCAAGCGTGCAATTTCCGCGGTGAGCACAGAGGGCTCGATCGGCTTCGGAACATCCCGCTGCACTTCCGCAATCATCTGGCCCAGCCGCGTGTCGCTGCGGCCGAACGTCGTCAGCGCAAGAGCGGGGATGCGACCGCCGCGCTCCGAATCGAGCGACTGCACCCTTCCGACAAGCGCGTACGAGTCGTGAGCTGGTGAAGCGGCGTCGCTGACCAGCACGTCGGGACTCCAGCGTTCGAGCCATTCGAGGGCATCGGCCACCGAGCCGACGGTCTGCACGTTGGCGCCGCGCTGGCGGAGCACCGTCCGCAGCAGCTCGCGGCCGTCGAGATCCTGATCGAGTACGAGCACGCGAATGCCTGCGAGCTGCGCTTGCGCCGGATTACCGGCCGACGCGTCGACGTCGTTGCGGACGCCGGGAAGGAGCTCGGCCGCCTGCAGGGGAAGCCGCACCGTAAAGATCGCACCGGGCGCATCCGTTCGGTTCTGTGCGTCGATGTCGCCGCCATGCAGCGTCACGAGCTCGCGCACGAGCGCGAGTCCGACTCCCAGCCCGCCAAACGCCCTTGTCGTCGACGAGTCCTGCTGTGTAAACCGATCGAATACACGCGGCAGGAACGCCGGATCGATCCCGGCTCCGCTGTCGCGGACGATCAGAATCGCTTCGGCGCTGCGCGTCTCGATGGTGAGTTGGAGGGCGCCGCCGCGCGGCGAGAATTTGATCCCGTTCGAAAGCAGGTGCCAGACGATCTGGCGCAGCCGAACGGGATCGCCGAGTACGACGATCGGCGCGTCCGCCATCGCCACGTGCAGGTCGACACCCTTCGCGCGTGCGGCGGGTTCGACGGATGCAACCGCCTGCATGGCCGCGTCGTTCAGCATCGTCGGGCGAGTATCGAGCTGGAGCTCACCGGTGAGCGCGCGCGACACGTCCAGGAGATCGCCGGTCAGCTGCGCCTGCAGCCGCGCATTGCGCTCGATCGATTCGAGCCCGCGCGCCGACGTGTCGCGATCGAGCGTGCCGGTCCGCATCAGGTGCACCCAACCGAGCATCGCGTTCAGCGGTGTGCGAAGCTCGTGCGACACGGTGGCAAGAAACTGGTCCCTGGTACGGTTGGCGGCTTCACTTTCACGGCGGGCGGCTTGCGCGACATGGGCCTGTTGCTCCGACATGCGCCGGGCCCCGCGGAGCTCCGAGACGACTGCGACGAGTGTCAACGCCTGCGCGACGAACAGCGCCAGATGCGTTGCCGTTGCGACGTCGACCCGCCCCACGCTGGCCACCTCTTCGGCACCGAGCACCGCGCCGAGAACGGTGGCCGCCAACGCGGGGCCCGTGCCCGCGAACCACGCGCTCGCCATTACCGCGATGCCGAGGAGCAGGAACTTCGCCGGCTCGTCAAGCGGCCACCCGGACCAGCGATCGATGATGAACACGACCGCGACGGCTGCCAGCGCGATCGTGAAGCGCAGATGGGCAGGAAATGTGGGAAACGGGTAGGCGTCGGGTGTCCCTCTCATTTCCAGCGTTGTGTTCCGCGCGCGTGTGCACGGTACTCCCCGCCGTCACAATCGCAACCGTCGTGCCACGCACGGCTCAGTTAGAGGGACCGTCAGAGGGATGCTCGGAAGCCGCCAGATCCGGCGCGTCCATCGTGCGCGGTGCCGAGGTCGGCTGCGCCATTGGCGCCTCGAGCTGCTCGGGCAGGACCGACTCCGCTGGACCGAGGACTTCGTCGATCAGGCCGTACTCGCGCGCGCGAAACGCGTCGAGGTAGAAGTCCGTTCGCTTGGTGTCACGGATGATCTGACGGAGAGGCCGCCCAGATCTGCCGGCGAGAATCCGATAGATCTGCGCCTGCATCTGTTTCAAGCGATCCAGGTGTTGCGCCGCGGCGGTCGTGGATTGCCAGCCGGCCCACTTGGCCGGCTCGTGAATCATCATCCACGAGTGGGGGAACGCGAAGCGTCGGCCAGGGCTGGCCGCCTGCAGCACGACCGAACCCATGGAGTACGCCATTCCCTGCACGACAATCGTGATTTCGATGCCCTTCGAGATCAGGTAGCGGATCGAGTCGTGGATCGCCAGACCATCGGTCACGTTTCCGCCGGCGCTGTTGATGTAGATCGTGATCGGCTTGCTGCTCTGACTCGCGAGCTCCCGCAGACGTTCGATTGCGGATCTCGCGGTGTCCTTCTCGATGTCGCCGACGAGGTAGATGTCGCGAAGCTGATCAGCTTGCTCCTTGCGCAGAAGATCCTTGACGGCATCGACCAACTCGCTGAGGAGACGATCGTCGATCTCGTGCATACGAGGAGCTCTTCGCATTCCTCATGCCGTTTTTTTCAAGCCCAACCGTAGGCTAGCGATCCGCCAATCGGATCACGAATTTTTCGGCGGTGTGGGTC
>JBKPTT010000285.1:0-28099 GCA_046735635.1 Acidobacteriota bacterium
GACCCGCTCTGCAGACCCCGCGTACCGGTGGGGCGGGGTCTTAAGACCCCGCCCCCGCTCATCATTGGTCGCGCAGGACGAGCATGGGATCGACGTGCGCGGCACCCCGGCTTGGCACGTATGCCGCCAAAGCGGAAATGCCGACGAGGGCGACAGTGACGGCGACATACGTCAGCGGATCCAAGGCTGATACTCCGTACAGAAAGTGCCCGAGCGTGCTCGAGAGTGCCAGCGCGGCCGCAACGCCAAGGACAACGCCGCAGACGGTCAGCCACAGGCCGTTGCCGAGCACCATGCGCACGACTTCCGCCGGAGCGGCGCCCAGCGCGAGCCGCACGCCAATCTCGCGGCGCCGTTGCACCACCATGTAGCTCATGACGGAGTACACGCCAACCGCCGCAAGCACGAGCGCGAGCAGCGCGAACACCCCGACCAGGGCAGTCTGGAACCGCCGGCGTGCACTGGACAGGCTCACAAGGTCCTCGAAGGTCTGGAACGCGGTCACGCCTTGCTGTGGATCGATGCCCGCAATCTGCGTTCGTATGGCGGATTGGAGCGAAGCGGGATCGTAGGCGGCCCGGACGACGAGCTGCATGAACGGAGAGGGCGATTGCACGTGCGGGACGTAGATTTCCGGCTTCTGCGGCGCCTCCAATCCGAAGTGTCTCGTGCTTTGCACGACGCCAACCACATGGCGCCAGACCGGATGGTTGTCGATCCAGTCGACCGCGACGCGCTGCCCGATCGAGCTCCGGCCCGGCCAGTAGCGCCGCGCCGCGATGTCGCTCACGATGGCGACAGGGAGCGAATCGCTGCGGTCGCGGGCGTCGAAGAGGCGTCCCTCGAGTAATCGGATGCCCATCGTGTCGAAGTAGCCGGGCGACACGTGCGGACGGTTCGCGTAGAACGAACCCTCGTCGTCGCCCCGCGGATCCGCCCGGCCGTCGATCATCAGGCTTCCCTGATCGTTGACGCCCGTCAACGGGACGGAATCGCTGACAGCTGCAGCCTCGACGCCGGGCAGCCGCTCGATGCGCCTCAGCGCCTCATCGAAGAATGCCGCCTGGTGGCTCGGCTCGCCATATCGTGAGGGCGGTAGATTGATGAACGCCGTGAGCAGGTGAGGAGGTCGGAACCCGAGGTCGAGCCCGGTGACTCGTGTGAAGCTGCGTATCAGGAGTCCCGCTCCAACCAACAGCATGATCGCGAGAGCGACCTGGCCAACCACGAGTGCCTGACGGACCATTCGCGCCGCCGCGCCCTCCGAGACGCGCGTGCCCGCGTCTCTGAGCGCGCCGCTCGCACTGCCGTGAGAGCTCAGCACGGCAGGCGCCATCCCGAACAGAAGGCCGACGAAGATCGACACAACGCACGTGAATGCGAGCACGTGACCGTCGACGACCGTCTCCTCGAGGCGTGGGATGTTCGGCGGGGCGACGCGAATCAACACCGGCGTGCCCAGCACCGCGATCGCGATCCCGAGGCCACCGCCGGCGAGGGCGAGCAGGAGGCTCTCGGTGAGCGTCTGACGCACGAGCCGCGCTCGTCCCGCGCCGAGCGCCAGTCGCACGGCGAGCTCGTGCCGGCGCGTCTGCGCGTGCGAGAGCAGCAGGTTTGCGACGTTTGCGCACGTCAGCAGCAGCACGATCGCCACTGCCGCGAGCAGGAGCAGGAGCGCCGGACGCAGACTGCCGGCGACGTACTCGGCGAGCGGGACCACCGCGACACTGAAATCCTTGTTGGAGTCCGGGTAGGCGCGCGCCAGATTGTCGGCAATCGTGCGCATTGCGGTTCGCGCCTCCACCACGCCGACGCCCGGCCGCAATCGGCCGACGGCCCAGAAGTTGTGGCTGCCTCGATCTTCGAGATCACCGGACGGCCGCATCGGAATCCACGTGTCGATGGGAACCGCCATGTCGAACGGCATCGCCAGCGGAAACCGGAACGACGCGGGCATGACGCCGACGATCGTGTGCGGCACACCATCGATCGACAACGCGCGTCCAATCACATGCGGGTCGCTGCCGAACCGGCGCTGCCACAGCCCATAGCTGATGACGGTCACGCGTTCGGCGCTCGGACCGTCGTCGCCGGGTCGAAAGACGCGGCCGAGCATCGGGTCGACGTGCAGCACTCTGAACAGGGTATCGGTCGTCTCGAGACCGAGAAGAGAATCCGCGCCGTGCCGGTCGACGATGGTCAACAGCGCATAGCGATACGCCGCGAGACCATCGAAGACACGGCTCTCGCGCTGCCAGTCCCGGAAGTTCGGAAACGAGAGCCAGTCGGCTTCGCCGCCGGGCCGCGAGCCTGTTTCGAAGAGCTGTACCAGCTCGCGGGGCTTTTCGTACGGGAGGGGCCGCAGGACGACCGCCTCCAGCAGGCTGAATACCGCGGAGGCGATCCCGATCCCCAGCGCGAGGGTGAGGAGAATTGACGCGCTCACAAGCGGCGTTCGCGCACGCAGGCGCAGCGCGAACCGCACGTCCTGCACCAGCCGATCCCAGACTGCGACGCGTCGCGACTCGTAGAATCGCTCCCTCGCGGATGTCACGTTACCAAAGGCGCGCAGCGCGGCGAGGCGCGCCTCGTCGGGAGCCGTGCCACGCGCGACGCGGTCGTCGGCGGCGTGCGCCAGATGCGACTGGATTTCCGCCGCGAACTCTTCATCGGTGAGGCGACGGCGACGACGGAACCATCGACGTATGGCCATGTCAGGACCCCAGCCGCGTGTCAGGCCTTCTCCGGCGCGGCGCGAAGGACGCGACCCACGGCCGCCGTCAACCGCTCCCATCGGGAGGTTTCGTGCGCGAGCTGCCGGCGCCCTGCCGCCGTCAACCGATAGAAGCGCGCTTTCCGGTTGTTTTCAGAAACTCCCCAATCGGCCGTAATCAAACCGCGCTCCTCGAGGCGCTGCAGCGTCGGGTAGAGCGACCCATGATCGACCAGCAGCGCCTCGTCGGACGCGCGTTCGATACCCTTGACGATGTTGTGTCCGTGTGTGGGACCCCAAGCCAGCACCCGGAGGATCAAGAGATCCAGCGTGCCCTGCCGGAGGTCGACCGATGCCTGATCGCGCGTGCGGCGCCTGACCATGCAGAGCCTCCAGTCGATCCGTCACTGGAAGATGGCATTCTCAGGTAGATTTGTCAAGTGAGCAGCCTGAACAGCTTCTTCGCGTTGCCGTGCAGGAGTTTTCGTTCAATGTCCTTGCTGGGGGCCAATCGGCGGATGACTCCGATTGTCTGCGACCCCTGGCATGTGTCGCCGCTGCCTTCGTGATCGCTGCAGTCGCTGCCGAACACGAGCTTGTCCTGATGCCGTCGCAGAAACTCTCGCGTGAAGTCCTCGTCTCGTGTCAGCGCGTTCAACCCCGATCCCGCGGAAAGGTCGCCGAACATGTTCGGATAGTCGCTGAGATACCGATCCGTGAGACCGCCCGGCGTAATCGGGCCCTTCGGATAGAGATTGCTCTCGTCGTCTCGGTAGGCCCCGTCGATGTTCGCCCACCACGTCTGCGCGTGGCCAAGAAAGGTCACGCGCGGATATTGCTCGAGCACTTTGTAGAAGCGGTCGAAACCGTAGTTGTACATCTTGTACTGCCAGTGCATCAGCACGGGCACGCGATGCGCCTCGGCGAGAGCGTAGATGCGCTTCATGTCGGGCGAATCGCACTCCACGCCAAACTTCTGCTCGGCGATCGACACGGCCCCAAGCTCGAGGTATCGCTCGATCTCCCGAACCGCGTCCGGCAGGTCCGGTACCTCGTTGGCGGCAAACCGATAGTCAGCGTGATGTGCACGCGCGAACCCGCGGCAGGCTTCGTTTCCGAGCGCCTGCGCCTGAAGCCCGTTCGAAACGCCGTCGTGCGTCGAGGCGCGGGTCGTCGGACGGCCGGCAGGCAGCAGGATCGTCAACGTCGCACCCATCGTCTTCTGATGCCGCAGAAACACGTCGTCAGGGCGGCCGCTGTAGCCGAGATGCTGGTGGATGTCGATAATCGGCTCCGCCTCAGCGACGTCGGAGACGGGTAACGCCGCCCCAATCGCGGCAAGCGCCGACATCGTGAGAAAATCGCGTCGCGTCTGGTTCATGCGCACGTATTGTGCACGAAGGTCCTATGAGGGTTAAGTCTGCCGTCGCCGCTGCTGCCGCGGCGTTCACACTCACCACGCTGCATGCGCAGCAGCGTTCGCCGGCGGATCGCCCGTGGCCAGCGGGCGTGCAGCAGGTCTCGGCGGACTCGCCGGTGCTGGCTCCAGCCGACGAATTGAAGACGTTCTACATGCCTCCGGGATATCACCTCGAGCTCGTGGCCAGCGAGCCGCTCGTCGAGGCGCCCGTGGCGCTCGACTGGGATCTCCAGGGACGATTGTGGGTCGTCGAGATGCCTGGCTTCATGGCAAACCTTACCGGGTCGAACGAACACGATCCAATCGGCCGCGTTGTCGTTCTCGAGGACACAAACGGCGATGGCGTGATGGACAAGCGCACGGTGTTTGCCGATCACATGGTGCTTGCGAGATCACTGAAGGTGCTCGACCGTGGAGTGCTCGTCGCCGAGCCGCCGAATGTCTGGTTCATGAGGGACACCAACGGCGACTTGCAGGCCGACGACAAGCAGCTCGTCACGAACAGCTTCGGGAATTTCAACGGAGACCCTCAGAACAATGCCAACAGTTTCTACTGGGCGGTGGACAACCGCATGTACACGGCGGGAGTCACTGAAATCCAGTTCCGCCTGAAGGACGGCATCTTCGAGGTGCAGAAGACGCTCGAGCGGGGAGAGTGGGGCGTCGCCCAGGATGATGCCGGGAGGATTTACCGCAACACCAATGAATCCGCCGTCCACGTCGATTACGTGCCGTCGTATTACTACGCGCGGAACCCGAACCTGCTGCGCACGCGCGGAAGCTACGAGCGGATCTCCGACGATGACGCGAACGTCGTATGGCCGGTGAGGCCGAACCGGGGAACCAACCGCGCGTACCAGCTCGGGATCGATCGGCCGAACGGTACGCTGAACCGATACACGGCGGTCTGCGCGCCGCTCATCTACCGCGGCGACCGGTTGCCGCGGGATCTGTACGGCAACGCGTTCGTTGCGGAACCCGCCGGCAACCTCGTCGGGCGGCTGGTCATCGAAGATACGGGAAAGGAGCTGGAAGCCCGCCGGGCGTACGACAAAGGTGAGTTCATCGCGTCCACCGACGAACGGTTTCGCCCCGTGTTCATCAGTGACGCGCCTGACGGGACGATGTACATCGCCGACATGTATCGGGGAATCATCGAGCACCGCATCTCAATCACCGAGTACCTGCGCGATCAGATTCTCTCGCGCAAGCTCGATCAGGGGACGGGCTACGGCCGCATCTACCGTGTCATGCACGAGTCGACTCGCCGCGACTCGGTCAATCCATTCGCGAGCGCAACGATGCCCGAGCTGGTTCAAGCCCTTTCGAGTCCGAACGGATGGCGGCGCGACACCGCACAACGGCTCCTCGTCGAACGAGGCGCGCGCCCCGCCGCCCCGGCGCTTGCCCATCTGGCCGTGTCAGCGTCCGATTGGCGGACACGCCTGCATGCGTTGTGGACGCTCGACGGCCTCGACGCGATCGACGTCCCCACCGTTCAGAAGGCCCTCGATGACGACTCGCGCGATGTGCGCGTGTCCGCCGTGCGTGTCGCGGAGCGATGGCTCGGCGAACCTGGCCATCCTCTTCAGGCGGCAATCCTCAAGCGACTCGACGATTCCGATTGGCAGGTCCGACAGCAACTTGCCGCCTCGCTCGGCGCGTTGCCGCAGGACGCGCGGGAGGCCGCGCTGGTTTCGCTGCTCGAGCGCTATGGCGACGACCCAGTCGTCATGGACGCCGCTTTGAGCAGTCTCCGCGGAAGGGAGACTGCGGTGCTCGAGAGATTAATCAGGAGTCGATAGGCAAAAAAGCAGGCTGGCCAGCACTGCCGCACCGGATTATCGGACGTGCAAGGTGCCGCTCATCGTCGGATGAAGCGTGCAGACGTACGGGTAATCGCCCTTTTTCAGGGCCCTGAACGTGAAGGTCTTGTCGGCGTCCACCTGCTTCGATTCGAACGCACCGCTTTTTGCCTTTACGGTGTGCGGAAACGGATCCTTGTTGGTCCAGATCACCGTGTCGCCCACGCCGACCGTGAGGTCCGCCGGCTGAAAGGCCACCGCTTCCATCGTGACGGGGTGGCGCACCGGCTTTCGCGCCGCCGCGGCGTGCAGTGTGCTGAGCAGGGCCACGCACGCGATCGTCGTAACGGTAGGGCGGGGTCTTAAGACCCCGCCCCACCGCAACACCCCGCGGGGTCTTAGGACCGCGCCCCACCTCAAGACCCCGCCCCGCTGAGAGGATCGGATCGCCGCGGACATTTACTTCGGCGACTTCTTCGACGCGGTGCCGCCCGAGAGCTCCGACTGCACGTGCTTCGCGTGCTCGAGATGGGCGACAAACGCGGGACGCGTCTTCACGAGCAGCGCTTTCAGCTCCTCGTTCTTCGCATTCGGAATCAGTGTCTTGTCCACGGCATCGAGCACCGCCTGGTGATACTCGACTTCGTGGTCGATGTACGCCTTGTCGAAATCCGCGCCCGACAGCGTCTTCAGCTTGCCGATATTCGCCTCGCCGCCCGATTTCAGGCTCTGACTCGTCGCGTTGTCTTCCGGCGTCACCTTCAGCTTTGCGGCGAGTGTGGTCGCCTGCTTGTTGACCCCCGTGTGATCGGTCACCATCTGCTGCGCGAACTGCTTCACCTGCGGGTTCTTGGCGTGTGTCTTCGCAAAGTTGCCGGCGTCGATGTCGACCTGATTTGCGGTGACGACAATCGACGCGATCTGCGCATCGTTGATCGCCTGCGCGGACGTGGCGGCGGGAATGGCGAGCGCCGAAGCGAAAAGGATAGCGGACAGTTTCATTCTCAAATCCTCCAAGTGGAACGTGCAGTGAACGCGCCGGCGCGTGAAGCCCCGGCATGCGGTAGGCCGGCGTTATGCGCCGGCGGGTGGGGAATCGACCTCAGCGATGCGCGCGAGCACCGCCGCAACGATGCGATCGCACCGGGTGCCGGCGAAGCCGAATACGCCAGCCGTGGCGGTATCGACATCGCGGGCAAGCGCCTCTCGCAAGAGCGCGCGCGCGCGAAACAACCGCGTGCGCACCGTCGCAGGCGGAATGCCGAGGCACTCGGCCGTCTCCTCCACGGTCATGTCCTCGACCTCGCGCATCACGAATACCGTCCTGAACGCGACCGGGAGTTGGTCGATGCGGTCTTCCAGCAGGCGGCGAAACTCCGCCCGCATCGCGGCGTTCGACGGTGACTCCGCCTTGTCGTCCGGCACGTCGATCTCCTCGCGTTCCTGCGCCTTATTTCGAGCGCCGAACGGGATGATCACGCGTTCGCGCCTCTGACGGCGCAGTCGCATGAGCGATTGGTTGACGACAATCCGCGTCAGCCATGTGGACAACTGTGCGTCGCCGCGGAAGTCGCTCATGTGTCGGTAGGCCTCGAGGTAGGCGTCCTGGAGCGCATCCTCCGCCTCGGCATCGTCTTTGAGAATCGCGCGAGCGACCCGGAACAGCCTCCCGTTGTGGCTGCGCATGATGGCCTCGAAGGCGGCTGCCGTCCTCTCGGGGACCTGCTGTGTTGGCATCACTGAGTTCTGCACCCACGCAATTGGATGCTCGGAGGCACTTCTGCGTTCCCGAAGACGGATCTCGCGCCGGAACACGACCGGTACCCGGCGCGAGCGTTACAAATGCTTATCGTTTATGGCTTTACTTCTATGAAACCATCGCGGATGCGGGTTTCATAGCAGGGCTGGTCGAATGTCGAGGGCCCGTGAACGAGACTGCCGTCCACGACGCGGAACGTCGAGGCGTGCCAGGGGCACGTGATCGTTCCGTCGTGCAGGTCCCCTTCCGACAACGGACCACCCTGGTGCGCGCATCGTTCTGCCAGCGCGCACACGCGTCCTTGAGAGCGGAGCAGCACGATCTGGGCGTCGCCGACCTGAACGCGCCGTTTCTGCCCTTCGCGAAGCTCGGCATCGGGAATGGTGCGCGTGAACTCCTCTGGCGCTTCGCCGGCGAGCGCATGGTTGGGTCCGATTTCCCGCTTGTATACGAGGACGCCGCCGAGATACGCGCTCGCCATCGAGACGGCGAACCCCGCGGTCGATGCTGCGACCGCACCCGGCGTACGCCGTCGCGTGCGCATCAGCGCCGAGGTGAGGAACAGGCTCGCCGCCGTGATGTTCAGCAGGCCGTGGACGAGCCCGATGCGACGCGATTGCCCGCCCGTTTCCCTCCAATCCGTCAGTCCCGTGACAGCGGCGGCAACCGCGCCGACGAGTCCTGTGTTGATGCACACACGAGCCGCGTCCTCATACCGTCTCCCGCCGTTCATTCCGTCCAGCGTGTCGAAGACCTGCGCCATGGTCCACGCGCCGATTGGCACGTCGGTCAGAGCCGGGTGCAGCGGATGCCCCAGCCATGTGCCGTGAAGTCCGTCCTTTACAGCGAGCCCTGCTTCGCCCTGGAAGAGCGATCCGACTGCTTCATCGAGTGTCTTCGCAACCGGATCCAGCCACTCCTGTCTGCCGACAAGCTCAACTACTTCTGCCATTGCCACCTCTGCATGATTAATGCATCAACGCTTCGCGCGAGCGGCGCAGGGGCTTTCCGGAGCAAACCGCCTGCCGCGCTCGAGGAGGTTGTCGGAATGGAAAGCAGGGCTAAGCTCTTCGGACATCCGATCCATCCCATGTTGATCGTGTTCCCGCTTGGTCTCTTCATCATGGCGGTGCTGGCTGACATCGCCTACATGATCACGGACCACAGCTCGTTTGCCGCCGTCGCGTACTGGGATATCGCCGGCGGCATCGTCGGCGGACTGGTCGCGGCGGTGTTCGGATTCATCGACTGGCTGGCCATTCCCTCGAAGACGCGCGCGAAATCTATCGGCCTGTACCACGGTGTCGGCAATGTCGTCGTCGTCGTGCTGTTTGCCGTGAGTTGGTTGACGCGGCGCGAGGCGGAGTCGCACCTTCCATCACTCGCGGCGTCCGCCTTGGCGATCGTGGCGATCTTGCTCGGTGCCGTCACGGGATGGCTCGGCGGCGAACTGGTCGATCGCCTCGGAGTCGGCGTCGACGACGGCGCACATCTCGATGCGCCGAGCTCGCTGAGCGGCCCCGCACGGTCGCACGCCCGCTGAGGCGACCGCTAACCTGAGACCCGCCGTGTCCGGCCCAGGGTACCGTATGCTTAGCCGCATGCGGCACGGACTCATCGCCGCCGCGGCCGCAGCAACGCTGTTCGGCAGTGGCATCGATTCGCGAGCGCAGACGATCGCGTCGCCGAACGGCGCGATCGTCGTCACCGTTACCCCGTCACCGTCCTTGACTTACAGCGTTGCGCTGCGCGGGACGGAAATCATCGCCCCATCGCCGATCGGTATGACGCTGGCGGGCGGAGAAACGCTTGGCGCCCACGCCGTGCTCGTCGGCTCTACGCCACAGTCGGTCGACAGGGTTCTTCGTCCGGTCGCGCCGACCAAACGATCGCAGGTCCGCGACCATTTCAACGAACGGCGCTTCGATTTTCGGGGCGACTACTCGCTCGTCGTCCGTGTCTTCGATGACGGGATCGCGTACCGGTTCGCGATGCGACGTCCCGGCGAGATTACCGTGACGTCGGAGCAGACGACCTTCCGCTTCCGGGGCAATCCGCTCGTCTACTTTCCCGAGGAGACGAGCCTTATTTCTCACCAGGAGCGCTTGTATAAGAAGCTGCGCCTTGGCGAGATTGCCTCATCGCAATTCTCTGGCGTTCCGGTGCTCGTTGCGCTCGACGGCGGTCCAAGGATTGCCATTACGGAAGCAGATCTCCTGGACTATCCCGGCATGGATTTGAAGGGCGGCGGCGACGGCAGTCTCGTCGGAGCGTTCGCTGCCTACCCGCTGAAGACGCAAATGGATCGCGATCGGACGGAGAACGTCACCGAGCGAGCGGACTACATCGCGCGGACGAAAGGCACGCGGGAATTCCCATGGCGCACGATCGTGGTTGCCGAACGCGACGCCACGCTCCTGGAATCCGACATCGTGTACCGGTTGGCTTCTCCGACGGCGCTCACAGACACGTCCTGGATCCGTCCCGGGAAGGTGGCGTGGGACTGGTGGAACTACAACAACGTATACGGCGTACCGTTCCGCGCCGGTGTCAACACGGACACCTACAAGCATTACATCGACTTCGCCGCCGAGAACGGCCTCGAGTACGTGATTCTCGACGAAGGTTGGTACGAGCTGGGCAATCTGATGAAGGTCGCGCCCGCGATGGACATGGACGCGCTCGCCGCCTACGCCCGACAGAAGAACGTCGGATTGATCCTGTGGGTGGTTTGGAAGACGCTCGATCAGCAGTTGCAGCCCGCGCTCGACCAGTTCGTCAAATGGGGCGTCAAGGGCATCAAGGTCGATTTCATGCAGCGCGAAGATCAGTGGATGGTCAACTACTACGAGCGCATCGCGCGCGAGGCGGCCAGCAGGAAGCTGCTCGTGGACTTCCATGGCGCGTACAAACCGACGGGCCTCTATCGCACCTGGCCGAATGTCGTCACGAGCGAAGGCGTGCTCGGCCTCGAGCACGACAAATGGAGCGCCGATTCTTCGCCCGACCACACCGTCACGTTCCCGTTCATCCGAATGCTCGCCGGACCTGTCGATTACACGCCGGGCGCGATGATGAATGCGACCAAGGCGGATTTCAAACCGATCTTCAACCGCCCGATGAGCCAAGGCACGCGATGTCAGCAGCTTGCGATGTACGTGGTGCTCGAGAGTCCCGTTCAGATGCTCGCCGACTCGCCCTCGAACTACCGAAAGGAGCCGGAAAGCCTGACGTTCATTTCCAAGGTGCCGACCGTTTGGGACGAGACGCGCGTGCTCTCGGCTGCGGTGGGGGAGCATATCCTGGTGGCTCGCCGAAGTGGCGCTGACTGGTACGTGGCCGGCATGACGAACTGGACGGCGCGCGACCTGGAGCTCGATTTGTCGTTCCTGGACACCGGCGGCTACGACGCCGATCTCTTCGCTGATGGCCCGAACGCCGACCGCGTGGCGGTGGACTACACGCGCACCCAGAGGCGGGTCACGTCTGCCGACAAGATTGCCCTTCACCTTGCGCCGGGCGGCGGCTTCGCCGCTCACTTCGTCCGCCGTTAACGGTACCATTGGAACGTGAGGTGGCTGCGGATCGCACGCCGGGTGCTGACGTGGTTCCTCGTCGTGTGCCTCGTCCTGGCGGTGGGGATCTTCACCCTTGTGCACACCCCATGGTTCAAGCGGTTCGCACGCGACTTCGCCGTCAAGCAGTCGCGCAGTCTTCTGAACGGCGATCTCGCGATTGGCCGGATGGAGGGGAACTTCATCTCGGGTGTGATCCTGTACGACGTCGTCCTCCGGCAGGGCAGCACAACGCCGGTGCGCATCGATCGCGTGGTCGTTCACTACAGCATCCGCCAGCTGATCCGGGTCAAGGCCGTCGATCTCGATTCGCTGGATCTCACGGGATTGTCGCTCGACGTCCGCCGGCTTCCGTCAGGAGGTCTGAACCTCGGCTCGCTGCTGAAGCCGCGTCCAAAGGGCCCCGGCCCGCGCAAGCCGATCGTGATTCGTGCGATACACATCGACGGCGGCGACCTCACCTTCGCCGACCCCTGGGGACCTTCGTGGATGCAGCTGCCGAGGCGCGTCACCAAGCTCGTCTCGACGCTCGCGCTTGACTCGCGGGAAGGACGCACCGCGTTTCCAATACAATCGCTCCGCGCCGACGCCTCCAACCCCGCCTTCATCGTCCGAAGCTTCGCCGGGACGGTCGCGTTTGAACCCGGTGGCTGGTCCGTTGCGGACGGCAACCTGCAGTCCGAGAAGTCCTCTCTTCGCTTCAACGTGTCGTTCAAGACAGCCGGCTATGACGTCGAGGCACGCGCGACCACGTTCGACTTTCCCGAGATGGCGCGGCTGGTGCCTGGGCTGAAGTCGATAGATGTCCCGGCGAAGCTTGCGCTGACGATGCACGGCCCGCAGAATGCGCTGAGGACGCAGCTCGACGCCCGGTCCGAAGCCGGCGACGTCGTCTCTACGCTCGTAATCGATTCCACCGTGCCGGGATGGAAGGGGAAGGGGCGGGCGACGCTGACCCGGTTCGACATCTCGCAATGGCTGCCGACCGACACACGCAGCGATCTCACCGGCGTATCGGATTTCGATCTGCTGTTCGGCATCGGCCGCCACTTTCCGCGCGGGACGTACACGTTCGCGGGTCCGCGCGCGGTGTACGCCGGATACGAGGCGACGAACCTGCGGACGACCGGGACCCTGATCGTCAATCGCGTTCTCGTGAGCTCGGCATCCGGCACTGCATACGGGTCGCCGTTCACGGCGTCGGGGTGGATCGACATCCCTCCGCCGTACGACTTCCATCTCGTCGGACAGGCACGCTCGATGGATCTTCGGAAGCTCCCGGCTGATGTGCCGGTACCGCACCTGCGGTCGAACCTCGCGTTTTCGTACGATGCAACCGGCCGGTTCGAGCATCCCTTCCTGGCCGGGAGCGCCCTCTTCGCCGACTCGACGTTTCTCGACGCGCGCGTCGCCGCCGGCGCTCGCGGCACGATCGACACCTCCGGACGCCTCGTCACGTACACGGCTGTGGGCACGGCGAGCAATCTGGACCTCAATCAGATCGGCGAGGCGTTCGACCTCGAGACACTCCGCGATCCGCGGTACGCAGGGCAGGTCGACGGCTCATTCGATCTGACTGGCGCCGGCTCGGCTCTCGACGACTTGACGATCGACGTGAAAGGGCATGAAGTGAACGCGTCGGTGTTCGGCGGTCGATTCAGCGGCGCCGAGCTCGATCTGCACATCCGGAACGATTCGCTCGAAGGCAGTGGGACCGGATCAATCGATCGAATCGACGCGCACCGCATCACAAATGTCGAAGGTGTGGCCGGCACGCTGAATGGACGTTTCGATCTCGCGGGCACGATCCCGGGCCTCTTCAACACCGGGTTCGTCGTTGACACGGCGGTGTTGCGCGGCACCGCATCGTTCGCCGACACCGTGGTGAACGAGTTTCCGATCGCGAGCGCGCGGCTGACCGGCGACCTCGACAGAGGACTCGCAACGCTTGCCTGCGTCGAAATCGCGACCGCCGCGGGACGGGGAACAGGGAAGGGCACGATTCCGCTGACCCGCGGCGACGCCGACTTCTCCTATGACGTCGATGTGACCGACGCTGCGCAGCTCGAGCACCTCGCCGGCATGCCGGTTCAGGGATCCGGCACGCTGCATGGCCGTGCTATCGGGCCGGCGGGGAACATGCGCATCGAAGGCACATTCAGCGCCGCGAACGTCGATGCCGCGGGCGTTTCGGCGCTCACCGCATCCGGTGAGTATCGCGCGCAAGGCAACGTGGCTGCACCTGCCGAAATGACGTTCGGTGGAAAGTTGTCCGCCACGTTCGTCAGCGCGTTCGGCTGGAACATGGGAAGCGTCACCGCGAGCACGACATACGGCAATGAACAGCTCGAGGGGGAGCTCGAAGCCAAACTGCCTGACGCGCGTGTCGCACGCATCTCGGGCCAGGTGCTCATCCACGCGGACCACCACGAACTGCACCCGCGCTCGCTGCAGATCGAGCTCGCAAACCAGCGGTGGTCGCTCAATTCATCCGCAGGCGCACCGGTCATCTCCTGGTCTGCAGCGACGGTGTCGGCAAGCGATCTGGTCTTCGATGCGGGGCCCGGAACGTCGGGACGCATCGCCATTTCAGGACAACTCGGGCGTGGATCTCCCGATGGCACCGTAGTGCTCCGCGTGCAGGACGTCGCGCTCGAGGACCTGCCGCCGCTCGTTCCGGTAATGGCGGGCTACCGTGGGAGGCTGACCGGCACCGCGACAATCAACGGCACCTTGACTGAACCGGCAGTCGCCGCTGATTTCAAGGTCGTCAACGGGGGTGTCAGAGCATTCTCATTCGAGACTCTCTCGGGGAACGGCACGTTGGACGCTGGGGCCATCAAGGGTGAGCTGCGGCTCGACCAACGCCAGGGCGTCTGGCTGACGGCGAAGGGGTCGGTCCCTCTGGACCTGTTCTCGCGCAACGGATCGAACCGGCCCGTCGATATTGCCATTCGGTCGAGCAGCATCGACCTCGGCCTCGTCGAAGGACTGACGACGGCGGTTCGGAACGTTGCGGGAACTCTGCAACTGGAGGTCACCGCCAACGGGCCCGCGAACGAGCCGCGCTTCGACGGTTTTGTCGATGTGAAGGGGGCGGGCTTCGAAGTGCCGGCGACGGGGATCAGGTACCGGAACGGCGACCTGCACCTCACGCTCGCGCCTGATGCGCTCACGGTCGAACGGTTCCGGCTCGAGGACAGCAAAGGAAATCCCATCGAGGTCACCGGCACCGCGGGTGCCCAGGCATTCAGAATCGGCGAGATCGGATTCGAGGTGAGCGCGACGCGCTTCGATGTGCTGCACAACGCGCTCGGCGACGTCGCGCTGAACGGGGTCATCACGATCAGCGGAACGCTCGCGGCCCCTGTCATCTCCGGCGATCTTGGGTTGGAGCGCGCTTCGCTGGATGCCGACCAGGTGCTGCTCGCCGTGCAGCGCCCATACAGCGTGCCTTCGGCCGCGGCACCCGCTGCGGGATCGCCCGTCGCATCGACGTTGTCGGCGACCACGGCATTTCCGGGCATGGCGGCGTTGTGGGACAACCTGACGCTTCGGCTGCGGCTGCTCGCCACCAGCAACCTCGTCGTTCGTGGCGAGAATATGCGTCTGTCGCGAGAGGCAGTGGCGGGCGTCGGCGACATCAATGTGACGTTCGGGGGAGATCTCGCGATCCGCAAGGCGCCGCAGGAGCGGGCGGAGGTCACGGGATCTCTTCAGACGGTTCGCGGTTCGTATGCGTATCAGGGGCGCCGCTTCACGATAGAGCGCGACGGCACCTTGCGGTTCATCGGTCCCAATTCGTGGGACCCGCTGATCGCTATTGTTGCAACTCGCCGGGTGGCGGGTGTCGATATCCGCGCCGTCCTCCGCGGGCAGATCTCGGCGCCCGAGCTGGAGCTCACCAGCTCGCCGCCGCTCGACGTCGACGACATCCTGTCGCTGCTCATCTTCAACCAGCCGGTGAACGAGCTGGCGCTGGCGCAGCGGAACGAGCTCGCGTTACAGGCCGCCACCCTTGCAAGCGGCTTCGTCGTCAGCCCCGCGGTGTCAGCGGTTGGCCAGGCCCTCGGGCTGGCGTTCCTCGAGCTCGAGCCGACGGGCACTGCGGGCACGACGAGTTTCCGGCTCTCGGCAGGCCGCGAATTCTGGAAAGGGCTTTTCCTCACCTACTCGCGCGAGTTCAGCTCAGACCCGTTCAACGAGTTTCTCGCGGAGTATGAGCTCACCCGTTATCTGCGTATTCGCGGGAGCGTCAGCGACGTGTCGGGCATCCGATCGCGCAACCAGCTGTATCGGCGTATAGAGCGCGCCGGAATCGACCTGATCTTCTTTTTCAGCTATTGATACTCGCGGTTCGCGCTTCGCGCTTCGCGGTTCGGACGGTTGGCGTCGCGGTTCGCAATTCGCGCTTCGCGGTTCGGACGGTCGGCGTCGCGGTTCGCGGAATCCGGGGTGCGGGATCCGGGATGCGGGATCCGGATCCGCAGAAAGCTACGGGCGAATGGTGCCGTCCGCCCTCCAGACGTAGATGACACGGTCGTCGCCACGGGTGTCCTTGAAGCGATCGACCTTTTCAGGCTGCCAGTCGCCCATCCCGAACGCGTGTGAAACGATGCGGGCGCCGGGACGCAGCTGGCGCGTGAGGATCGGCCGAAGCTTGAGGTTCGCGCTCGACACCAGGTACAACGTTACGACGGTCGCGCGCGACACGTCGGCCTGCAGGATGTCTCCTCGCTGAAACTCCACGAGAGCCGATACACCCGCGCTCCTGGCGTTGCTGCGCGACTCAGAGATGCGATCCGGATCGATGTCGATGCCGACACCGTGAGCGCCGTATTTCTTTGCCGCGGTGATGACGACTCGCCCGTCGCCGCTCCCGAGGTCGTACACGACGTCACTGCTCGTGACGGCAGCGTCGACCAGCATCCGATCGACGACGTCCTGTGGGGTAGGCACGTACGGCGCGAGCGTCGGGCGGCTGGAGGAGGTCGTGGCCGCTCCGCACGCGGAGATCACCGAGAGCACCGAGAGAACGGTGACAACGACTGTCGCGTCGAATCCTATCGGCCGGAAAACGCCGTTGCTCCGTGCGCCGGGTCGCGGACTCCGCAGACTCAAATTGCGCTCCTCAGGCTATCGAACGATCACAAACGATCGATCCGGCAGGGCGACGACGGAAACCAGGCCCCAGACCGGAACGGGTCCCGCGTCCGGGCTGCTTTCGAGCTCTGCACCGTCGCGGCTCGTCACGCGCCAGGCGAACCTGCCGCCGCGCTTCCAGGCCGTTCCCTCCGTCCACGCGAGCAGGCGTTCGCCGTCAGCGTTGACTGCAATCGACGGGTGTTTCCGCGAGCCATTACCCGGAACTGCTGAAAGGCCAGTCACCGATTGCGTTCGAGGATCCAGCGTAGCGGAATAGATCTGCTGCGCGGTTTCCCATGCGGCCGCGACTTGCGGACCGGCCTGCGCCAGGGCAAAGGTCGACATCGGACAGGCCTCGATCTCCCACGGATGCACGCGGACCGGCGGCTTCGCGCCAGCGTCACCGACTGCAATCCACGTCGTGTCGCGATGCGTGCCGTCGGTCGCTGCCCGATACAGCAGATTGAGCGTGCCCGTTCGATCGAAGAGCGCCTTCAGCCCACAGCAGCCGCACGCTCCCACGGGCGCATCGCTTGCAACCCTGGGCGCCGCGAACGTCACGCCATCGTCGGTTGACGCGGCAAAATATGCAGTGCGATCCTGCTCGCCTGAGGTCCCACCTTGCGCTGGGCGGGCCGGCATCCCGTGCCAGGCGACGGCAACCCGCCCGCTCGGATCGGCGGCCACGGTGCTGCCGTCGATGCCGCTGATGGATCCGGACAGCATCCGCTGACTCTCGAAGTGCTCCTTGTCAACCGAACGTGCATACCAGACAGGCGGATGCGGGCTTCCGCTTCCGTCGACCGGTTTCGATCCGTGCCAGGCGATATGGACGATGCCGTTTCGGCCGAGCGCGATCTGTGCTCCGCGGACTGTCCCGGTGGCGAGCGCCGATCCAGCGACAGTGTTGACCCGAATGGCCGCGCCTATTCGCTCGAAGCCGCCGCGGCGTTTCGTCAGCTTGGCGTAATACAGGTCGCCGCCGGAAGGATCACCGATGAAGTACACGACGTGTACGAATCCTGCCGGATCCGCCACGGCTTGCGGCTGAATCCCACCGTCCGCTGCCGAAACGATCGTGACGACGGGTGCGGCGGCCCCCCCAACCGGAGGCTGTAAAACCGCGAGCAGCAGCAGAAGAAAAACTGACAGACGAGCTTTCCGCATCTGGTTTCAAGAGGATCATAACGCGGACGGCGGGGCGGAGTTTGGCCTGCCGCGCTTGACGCACGACACCAATTCCGTTTAAATCAACGGAAACCCCCAATACGTTGGCGCGAAAAAGGGCGTGCCGACACGTGTCTACATACACCGTCCAACCGGGCGCGCGCGTGCTCTGGTGTCTCAGGCGCCGTGCATCCGATGTGCGCTGCGTCCTCTACCCGAGCGGCATGCCTGTCGAAGTGCAGGTCGTGCAGGACCGCGACATCGTCCTGACGGAACTGTTCCAGGAGGAGTGGCTCGCGCTCAACTGGTCGAAGGCCTACCTCGAACGATTGAAGGAGCAGGGCTGGCAGGAACAGTCGGTATGAGGGCCGCCCGGCGCGCAGCGTGTGGCTTAACCGAAAACGGCTGCTGCCGCCGCCCAGAGAACCAGGGCAACCAACGAGGCGAGCGTCAGATCCTTCCAGAGCGGCGGGTCCTTGTCGACGCCGAGCGAATCATCGAACGTGAGGGTGTACCGTGGCTCGAGGCGCCAGCGCTCGATGATCCAATCGTCGTAGTTGCGCGTGTTCACTACGCCCTCCGTCGTCCTCAATGTTTCTCTTCTTGAAAAAGACAAGCGGAGCAAAGCGGCTGCCACACGTTACCGCAAAGGGCTGCTGTCAAATCTTTCAGTAAACTCGACTGTTTCGTGACAGACGAGACCGCGCCGTAGGTTCGGGCGCAGTTTTTCAAGACGCGCCAGATTGGAGATGATGCAGCGGCCTCTACACCTCTCGGAGTAGACTGATCAGGCCAGCCGCCGGTCTCAGGGTCAGGAGAACCACACGTGCGTACTCACATCCTCACCGGCCTCACCTGTGGCCTTGCAGGCGTCGTGATCGTGAGCGCCGCGCAATCGGGCGCTACATCGCAGCAGGGACAGGCGGATCAGCGTCCGCCGACGTTTCGCACGGAAGCGAACTACGTGCGCGTCGACGCGTACCCGACGAAGAACGGCCAACCCGTGGAAGACTTGACCGCCGATGACTTCGAAGTCGTCGAGGACAACAAGCTGCAGTCGATTCAGCAATTCGAGCACGTGGTCGTCAGCCCGGCCGGCCCGCAGGCCACGCGGTCCGAGCCGAACACAATCGGAGAAATGAAGCAGCTCGTCGCGAATCCACGCAACCGTGTGTTCGTTATCTTCCTCGACATACAAGGCGTGTCGGTCCAGGGGGCGTGGCACGCGCGCGAACCGCTCATTCGGCTGGTCGACCGGATGGTCGGTCCGGACGATCTCGTCGGGATCATGACGACCAGAATGTCGGCAGCTGACCTCGTGCTCGCGCGGAAGACCGAAGTGATGGCGGCCGGACTCAGGAATATCTGGCCGTGGGGCGAGAGGCAGACGCTGCTGAAAGACGACAAAGAACAGCAGTACGAGGTGTGCTACTCGGAACCAGCGCTCGGGGGTGTGGTTGGCGAGATGATTGCGCGAAAGCGCGAACGGCAAGCGCTCGAGACTTTGTACGAACTCGTGACGTATCTTCGCGACCTGCGTGAAGAGCGCAAGGCGATCATCACCGTCACCGAAGGCTGGCTCCTGTTCCGGGAGAACCACGACCTGACCCGGCCGCGCGTGGTCAATCCGCTCACCGGCGCGACCGAGCCGATCCCCGGGCCCGATCCGATCGGCGTCGGCCCCGACGGGCGACTCACGGCACACAAGCGGAACACCATGACCAATTCGGGTGATTACAGCAAGGAGGACTGCGATCGCGATCGCCTGACGTTGTCGCTCATCGACGACGATCGGTACATGCGGGAAAAGCTGCTTCCTGCGGCCAACCGTGCGAACGCGACGTACTATGCCGTCGATCCGCGCGGCCTGGTGGTTTTGGACTCACCGATTGGCCCCGCGCCGCCGCCCCCTCTGGTCATCGACAAGGCCATGCTGACGCGGCGTCTGGACACGTTGCACATGCTGGCGGACAACACCGATGGCATCGCGGTCGTGGACAACAACAACCTAGACATCGGGCTGAAACGGATCGCCGCCGACATGTCGTCGTACTACCTGCTCGGGTACTACTCGTCGAACGCCAAGCTCGACGGCAAGTACCACAACATCAAGGTGAGGGTGAAGCGGCCGGGAATCGACGTTCGCGCGAGGAAAGGCTACAGCTCGCCGACGGAAGAGGAAGTGCTCGCGGCCAAACGCGCCGCCTCGGCCCCAGTTCCCCCAGCTGAAGCCACCGTGAACGCTGCGATGGTTTCGCTGTCGCGGCTTCGTCCCGACACCCGGTTCAGCATGAACGCGGTGCCGATTGTCGGGCCGACCGGCCGTGCGATTTCGAAGATCTGGATCGCAGGTGAGCTACCCGCCTCACCGGCGAACAATCCGTGGTCGGCAGGAGGCACGGTGTCGCTCGACGTCAGCGCGGGTGGCGCATCCGCCACCGCCCGCGTGACGCTTGCGGCGGGGCAGCGCAGCTTTGCGGTCCCCGTCCCGCTGTCGTCGCCAGTCGAAAATGGTTCACTCGACATTCGCGCGACGCTCGCGGCCAACGACCCCGACGCGCAGCGGTTCTCCGACACGCTCACACTCGACCTGCAGAGCGCCGCCACGCAGCCGATGTTGTACCGCCGCGGTCCCGCGACGGGCAACCGGCTCGTCCCGGCCGGCAGCTTCCAGTTCAGCCGCACGGAGCGCGCGCACCTGGAATTCCCTGTCGGGCCTGACGCGAAGGCGACCGGGGCGCGCCTGCTGGATCGTACGGGTCAGCCGCTGAGCATCCCCGTGACGATCGGCGAGCGGGTGGATCAGGAGACGAACCAGCGGTGGCTCACGGTGGACATCACGCTGGCGGCGCTCGCCGCGGCCGACTATGCGGTCGAAATGGCGATGACCGTCGGGACGACCGAGCACAAGGCAGTGACCGCGATTCGGGTCGCGAAATGATGTCGCCCTGCGCGGGGAGCCAGCGCGTACGAATTCGCCTCCTGGCGACGTTGACCCTCGCCGCTGCCGGCGCAGCCGCGTTGACGGCCGCACAATCGTCTGGGCCGCCCCAGCCCCCGCCACAGACGCCTGCACCGTCGGCACAGCAGGAACCGCGCCCGCCGACCTTCCGCACCGAAGCGAACTATGTGCGGGTCGATGCGTATCCCATCCGGAACGGCCAGCCGGTGGAAGACCTGACCGCGGACGACTTCGAGGTGTTCGAGGACAACAAGCCGCAGTCGGTTCAGCAGTTTGAACATGTCGTCGTCACTCCCGCGGGCCCGCAAGCGCTCCGGTCGGAACCGAACACGATTGGTGAAATGAAACAGATGATCGCGAACCCGCGCAACCGCGTGTTCGTGCTGTTTCTGGATATCCAGCACGTGACGATCGATGGCGCGTGGCACGCGCGCGAGCCGTTGATCCGGCTGATCGATCGCATGCTCGGTCCCGACGACCTCGTCGGCATCATGACGACGCGTATGTCCGCAGCCGACCTCGTGCTCGCACGGAAGACCGAGGTGGTTGCCTCTGGACTCAGGGACATCTGGCCATGGGGTGAGCGGGGGACGCTGATACAGGACGAGAAGGAGCAGACCTACGGGATTTGCTATCCCGCGAAAGAGCAAGGGGGCATCGTCGCCGAGATGATCGCACGCAAGCGCGAACGGCAGGCGCTCACCGCCCTGCAGGAGCTCGTCACCTACCTTCGCGACCTTCGTGAAGAGCGCAAGGCAATCGTAACCGTGAGCGAGGGATGGGTCCTGTTCCGCGAGAACCCGAATCTCACGCGGCTCGTGCCCGGCGTCGAATCTCCTCCGCTTCCTGATCCGATCACCGTCGGACCGGACGGCCGCCTCAGGCACACTCAGCCGAACACGCTGACCTCATCGGGCGCCGTGAGTAAAGAGGAGTGCGACCGCGACCGTCTGGCGCTCTCCCTGATCGACGACGACAAATTCATGCGTGAGACGCTCATCCCCGCCGCGAATCGCGCCAATGCGACGTTCTACACCGTCGATCCCCGCGGGCTGGTGGCTCCGATAACCTACGGCGGGGTAAGGTTCCTCGAGCACCTTCAGGATACGCTGCGCATGCTGGCGGAGAACACCGATGGCTTCGCGGTACTGAACAGCAACGATCTCGACAAAGGGTTCAAGCGAATCGCGACCGACCTGTCGTCGTACTACCTGCTCGGCTATTACTCCTCGAACGCGAAGCTCGATGGCAAGTATCACGTGATCAAAGTCCGCGTGAAACGGCCGGGCGTGGACGTGCGCGCGCGTCGAGGGTATCTGTCGCCGACGGAGGAAGAAGTCACAGCGGCGAAGCGCGCCACGGCTGCGCCGATTCCAGATGCCGCGGCCGCGATCGGCTCCGCGATGACGTCGTTGTCGCGAATCCGTCCCGACTCGCGCTTCAGCATGAACGCCGTACCGATTGCCACCGGTCCGTCGCGCACGATCTCCACGATCTGGATTGCCGGCGAACTCCTCGCGTCACCCGCCAACAATGCGTGGTCGCGAGGCGGCGCGGTCTCCCTGGACATCCAGGCGGGCACCACGTCCGCGACGGCGCGCGTGACGCTGGCGGCAGGGGAGCGGACGTTTGCGATCCCGGTGAAGCTGACGACACCCGTCGAGAGCGGCCCGCTAGACGTACGGGCAATGCTGACGCGCACAGACCCGGACACGGAACGTTTCAGCGATATCCTCAGTCTCGATCTCGTGTCAGCGGCGACGCAGCCGATGATCTATCGTCGCGGGCCCGCGACCGGCAACCGCATGCTGCCCGCGGCGAACTTTCAGTTCAGCCGCACGGAGCGCGCGCATCTCGAGTTCCCGGTCGGCACAGATGTCAAAGCGACAGGCGCCCGACTTCTCGACAAGACGGGGCAGCCGCTGACGATGCCCGTCACCGTGGGCGAGCGCACCGACGATGAGAGCGGTCAGCGGTGGCTCACCGTGGACATCACGCTGGCGGCGCTCGCCGCGGCAGACTACGCGGTGGAGCTCGCGATGACGACGTCCGCCGGCGAACGGAAGGTTGTGACTGCCATCCGCGTAGGTCGTTGAGATGGCCATGCGCGGTCATTTGCCGCGCCGAAGCAGGAGCAGATGATGACGAATCGTTTCGAACTTCGATCCCTGATGGGTGCTCTCGTCGCACTCGCGCTCGTGACCCTCGCGGCTTCCGCGGCTGCCCAGCAGACCGCCGCCCCACCGGCGGGGGCACAGACCGGCCCGCAGGCGGCGCTGGTGAATGACGTCGGGAATCTTTCGGACAAGTTCACCGGCCTCGCGCGCGTAATGGCGGGCAAATACGACTGGCGCCCCGGTGCGGGCGTTCGATCGGTTGGCGACGTGTTCAACCTGATCGTCGCGGAGAACAAGATGCTCGTGGGCGTGCTCTCCGGAACCCCGCCGCAGGGAAAGCCAGAGCCGGTGACCGATCCCGCGCAGATGCAGGAGGCGCTCCGCAGCTCGTATGCCGACGTGCGAAAGGCGCTCTCCGGGCTGTCCCAGGAAGACCTGAACGCGAGCGTGAAGCTGTTCGGCCGCGATACGACGAAACAGGGAGCAGCCTTCATGCTGATCATGGATCAGCATGAACACCTCGGGCAGTCGATTGCCTACGCACGCACGAACAGCGTCGTCCCGCCCTGGTCGAAGTGAGCGCGAACGAGCGGCCCTGACACTCTCCTTGACAATCTAGGAGAACGATCTTACTCTCCTCGACCGTCTAGGAGAGTAGGACCGTGAGCGACTCAACCGAGCTGCTTCAGGGCACGCTCGATCTGCTGATCCTCAAGGCCGTTTCCCTCGGTCCCCTGCACGGGTACGGCGTGCTGCTGCGAATCCAGCAGATCACGCGCGAGCGCCTGTTGATCCAGCAGGGATCGCTGTACCCCGCCCTGTACCGCCTCGAGCATCAGGGTTTGATCGCGTCCGAATGGGGCGAGTCCGAGAACAAACGGAAAGCCAGGTATTACCGGTTGACGGCTGCCGGACGTAAACGGCTCAAGAACGAAGTCGATTACTGGCAGCGGTTCTCGCAGGCCATTGCGTTCGCCCTCGATGCCACGCCGGAGGACGTATGAGCTTCTTGACCCGGTGGCGATTGTCTCTCCGCGCCCTACGGCGCCGAAACGAGCTGGACCGGACGTTACGGCTCGAGATGGAGACGCACGTCGAGCTGTACGAGCGCGATTTGCGGGCGAGAGGGCTCGATCCCGGCGAAGCACATCGGCGCGCCCGCGCGGAGTTCGGCAGCATCGCGGCCCGAACGGAGGAGTGCCGGGCGGTGCTGGGCGTCCGTGTCATCGACGATCTCCGCGGCGACGTGACTTACGCGCTCCGGCTCCTTCGCCGTTCGCCGGGATTCGCGGTCGCGGCCGTCGCGTCGCTCGCGCTGGGTATCGGCGCCAACACGGCCATCTTCAGCCTGATCGACATGGTGATGCTGAAGACGCTGCCGGTGCAGGACCCCGCGAGTTTGGTGTTCGTCGAGACGTCGGGCGGCAAATCGGGCGGTTCAAGCGGACCTCCATATCCGCTGTTCGAACTCATGCGCGACAACAATCGCTTTTTTTCCGGGATCGCCGCGTTCAGCGAAGACCGCTTCAAGGTCACGATCGACGGCGCCGCCGAGCAGGTGCGCGGACAGTCCGCATCGGGCAGCTATTTCGAGCTTCTCGGGGTTCATCCTGAGCTGGGCCGCCTGCTTACGCCGGCCGACGATTCGATCTTCGGCGTGGGCGGCCCCGAGGGCGCCGCGGCCGTGATCAGCCACGGCTTCTGGCGGCGCCGGTTCGGGTCGGATCCCACGGTGATCGGCCGATCGATTCAGGTGGGCACCCAGTCGGTCACTATCGTCGGCGTCACGCCTCCAGAGTTTTTCGGGCTGCAGACAGGGTCCCCGATCGACCTCACGATTCCAATGATGCTGGCTGGCAACCAGATCAAGTCGAAAGGCATGTGGTGGATGAGCGCGGTGGGCCGTATCCGCCCCGGTGCCAGCACTGATCAGGCGCGCGCCGAGCTCGATTCGCTGTTTGACGTGTACATGAAAGAGCAGGGGATGAAGCGCGACGGATACTTTTCAGGCGTCGCACTCGTTCCGGCCGACCGCGGGCTGAACGCCTTGCGGCGGCAATTCTCGGAACCGCTGCTGATCGTCATGGCAATCGCCGCCGCCGTGCTGCTGATCGGCTGCGCGAATGTCGCCAACCTCCTGCTCGCGCGTGCGAGCGCCCGGCGGAGCGAAATATCCGTGCGGTTCGCGATCGGCGCGACTCGCGTTCGTGTGCTGCGACAACTGCTGACCGAAGGCGCGGTGCTCGGCATCGTGGGAAGCGTCGCGGGGCTCGGCATCGCGCAGGCGAGTGTGTCGTTCCTCGTCGGCCTCTTCGCCGATCGCGGCGCGGGCATCCTGCTCGAACCGCGATTCGACAGTCGCGTGCTGGGCTTTGTGGCCGTCACCTCGGTAATCACCGTCATGCTGTTCAGCATGGCGCCCGTGCTCCATGCGCTGCGCGTCGACGCGGCAAAGCCTGGCGATGCGAACGTCTCACTGACCAAGCCGCGTGTGCGAACTGGCCAGGCGCTAACCGTGCTGCAGGTCACGCTCGCGATGGCGCTTCTCTGCAGTTCCGCGCTCTTCGTGCGCACGCTGCACAATCTGAACACGATCGATGGAGGGTTTCGGCGGGAACATATCCTGAGTGCCCAGGTCGAGGCCACGCTTCCGCCAGCGGCTGCTCGGCCGCAGACGCCCGCCGAGCACCGCCAGGACCACGCCGTACGCGCAGCGATGTGGGAAGCCTTCGTGAACCGTGCTACCGGGTTGCCGAAGGTCGCAAACGTCGCGGCCGCCACGATGGCGCCGCTCACCGGACGCGATCGCGGCGTCGCAGTCGCAATCGAGGACCGGAACCTTCGGCGGCCCGACAACGGAACCCACGTCAACACGGTCACCTCGGGCTATTTCAGGACGCTCGGGATCCAGCTGCTGTCAGGCCGTCTCTTCACACCGCGGGACACCGCTGCCGGCCCGCGGGTCGCGATTCTGAACCAGACGGCCGCACGCGCGTGGTTTCCGGACGGCAGCCCGATCGGCAAGCGGATCAGCTTTCCCGGCCAGCCCGTAGATGACTGGTACGACATCGTCGGCGTGGTCGGCGATGCCAGATATGTCAACCTGCGGGTGCCCGATGGACGGATGGTCTATATTCCGCTCGAGCAGGCGCTGGATCCGATTTCCGGGATCATGGTGGTCGTCCAGGCGGACGGAAATCCCACGGCGCTCGTGCCTGCCATTCGCAGCATCGCGGTGGACACCATTCCGGGCGGGTTTGTGACGAGGATCGGAACCATGGAGGAGCGAGTCGATCGTTCACTGCTGCGGGAACGACTCTTGTCCATGTTGGCGACGTTCTTCGGCGCGCTCGCGCTGACGCTCGCGTGCGTTGGGCTGTACGGCGTGCTGTCGTACACGGTCGTACGGCGCTCGCGCGAAATCGGTATCCGGATGGCGGTTGGGGCGCCGCACGCATCGGTGGCATGGATGATTCTGCGCGAGACGTTCGTTCTGGTCTCCGCCGGGATGGCGATCGGGCTGGTGGCCGCCCGGCTTGCCGCAAGACCGATCAGCAGCCAGTTCTTCGGAGTCGCCCCTGGCGATCCTGTGGCGACTGCCGCGGCGGTGTCCATTCTGTTGGGCGTGACGCTCGCAGCCGCATACCTGCCAGCCCGACGAGCAACACGGATCGATCCCGTCGTCGCCATTCGATGTGAGTAAGACAGTGAACCTGAATCTTCGCAGCGTTGACTCACGCCCGCCACGTTGCGGACGCTAGTGAGCAACCAGCTGCCCATGTCGACGAACGCTGACCCGCCCGTCGAGTCGTCGAAATCATAGAAACCCCATCCATCGTCCGTGATTGCGAACGGCTCGATAGCAGCTGCCGGCGCTCATCAGGCGTGCTACCGTACGGAGAGGAAACCGTATGCCACTTCTCCACGAGTCTCATGCTGAGGAGCTTCGTCTCTCAGACTATCCCGCGCGCTCTCTCACTCGCCCGAGACGTCCTCTAGCCGCGGTGCTCGCGGCCGCATGCATGCTTGGGCTCCTGGCGCCGGCCTCCGCTCGCAGCCAGGAGTCGGCCAATATGACGGGCCGCTGGGTCCTCAATCGCAACGAGAGCCAGGTTGACAAGGAGGTGGGCTTCAATCCTGCCTGGCTAGCCGCCGGCACCCGGAGTGCCGAGCGTGAGTCCGGTGGTGGCGGCGGTGGACGAGGCCGTCGGGGATCAGGCGGTGGTCAGCAGGGCGGCTACGCCATGCCGCGCGAGAGCGAGGAAGACGCCAAGCGCATGGAGCAGCTCTCGGCCGAAGCGCGGACGCCATCACCCCACCTGACCATCCTCGACAGCCGCGGCACAGTGACCATCACTGGTGCCGACGATGTGTCGCTCACCCTCCATACGGACGGCAAGGACGAC
The DNA here is from genome assembly GCA_046735635.1 of Acidobacteriota bacterium. GTDB lineage: Bacteria > Acidobacteriota > Vicinamibacteria > Vicinamibacterales > 2-12-FULL-66-21 > JALZOC01. The sequence goes on from JBKPTT010000285.1 coordinate 27,070, forward strand.
TACCTGCAGATCCACGGGCTCCCCATCACCGCGGTCACGGTTCGCGACGGCGGCCATCTGATCGTCCGCTACAAAGTCGAGGAGGCGCGCGAGCTCCGTTATACCTACACTCGGGAAACAGCCGGGCCAAAGCTGACGGTAGACATCCAGTTCGTCGAAGGGGGCCGCGTCGCCGACACGGTTCGGCGCGTCTACGACCTGATCGGAGCGGGCGAGCCGTTCCCGACGCCCGACCACACGTCGAAGACCGAGCCCGGAGCGGCCGAGGGAGCGCGCGGCGTTCCTCTGCCAGGCAGTCTGCGCGGGGCTGCGCCTTCAGCGCCGTCCGATGCGACGCAACCGGAACCATTCAACCAGCAACCGGACGCCGCCTTGAAGGGCCTGACGCGTCTGGGGGTTGTCATCGAAGGCCTCGGCGCGCAGGGGGCGTCGTGCGGGTTGACCGAGGCGGCGCTCGAAACCGCCGTGGCCGGTAAGTTGAAGAGCGCCGGCTTCACCGTGCTGACGAACACCGACGAGGACTCGTACGTCTACGTCAACGTGGTCACCGGCAGCGTGTCGACCGGATCGTGCGTGTCTCGCTTCGACGTGACCGTCTATACGCACACGACCGCGCGGCTGTCGTATCAACCGTCGCCGGTCCTGGTCCAGGTATCGCTCCTGCACAGAGGCGGCATCAGCGGCGGCGCCGCGGCCGGGCACGCTGCCACCGTGGTCAAGGACGTGTCGGAGTATCTCGACGAGTTCATCGCGCGGATCAAGGCCGCCAACAAGTGAAGAGCGTGAATCCCTAATCCCTGATCGCGAATCCTTAATCCCCTGCGTTGTCAGATCCGCGGTGCGAGGAGAGTGCTCGCGCAGAGAACGCACGGATCTCACGCAGAGATCGCGGAGGATCGCAGAGATCCCGGGACCGCGTGCGTTCGCCACGGCCGGCCTGCGGCCGGCCGCAGCGAGGGGGAGAGATCCGCACAGGCAAGCGGCGGGGCGCGGGGCGCCGTTTGTCTGTGCGGGTCTCTCCCCCTCCTGT
>JBKPTT010000286.1:0-6809 GCA_046735635.1 Acidobacteriota bacterium
GAGTAGCAGCGAGGGGGTCCCGCGGCTCGGCGAGCTCGCCGGATGTTCAGGCATTGATTACGCGCTCGACGCGACCTGCCGTCGGCGAATCGCGTCTCCGACCAGCTTCGCCGACGCGCGCACCGCGACGGTGAATCCGAGGAACGGACCGAAGTCACGAACCGCCGTCAGGCTGGTCATGTACAGTCCTGGAATGCTGCTTTGGAGATGCTCGTCGAGCACGGGGACACCGTTGTCGGTGACCAGACGCGGCAGCAGATTTCCTCGCGCCAGGAGCGGCACGCGTCCGGCGTCCACTTTGTAGCCGGTTGCCAGAACGATCTGATCGACTTCAACGACCTGCGTATCGTGAACTCCGCGGAGCGTTACGGCGAACGCGCGATTCGATTCGACGCACGCGGTGAGTCGGGTTTCGGGCCAGATCCTGATTGAGTCGCGATGAACCCGCGGCGCAAGCCACGGCTCGAGCTTGAGGCGGCCTTCGGACCAGAGACGGTGACTGATACCCTCCTGATCCGCCTTGCTGAGACGTGTGTACCAGCCGGGGTTCTCGAACAGCCGATTGACCAGCGGGTCGACCCATTCCCAGTCAGACGTCACGAACGCTGGCGAATCATGACGGTGCGCCACATGGACGGTTGCCGCGCCGGCCTCGGCCATCAACGCGGCCCACTCGAAGGCGCTCTGCCTTCCGCCGACGATCAGGAATCGTCGGCCACGAACGTCAGCAAAATCGACGAAATCGCACGTGTGCTCGAAGCAGCCCGCAGGCAGCAGCATCGCCAGGTCGTCTGGCACGTGCTTGAAATAGGCGAAGCCAAGCGCAAGCAGAACGTTATCCGCCTCGATCGCGCGGCCATCGTCGAGTGTGGCCCTGAAGCGACGATCACCACCACCGGCATCGAGCCGCTCGATGCTCCGCTGAACGGGCTCAATGTGCTTGCGGTCCTGAAACCAGTGCGCGTACTCGAGATACAGCTCTCGAGAAAGCGGCGTGGCCTGAGCGCGCGTCACCCCTCGCGCGTGGAGGAACGCCTCGATTGTGTCTATCGCTTCCGGATCGAGGTGCCAGCTGGTGTCCGAGCGCAGATACATCCCGTCGGGCATGTGCGCGCGCCAGAAGTGCATCGGCTTGCCGACAATGATGTGCTCGATGCCCAGGTGTCGTGCGTGCGCAGCCATCGACAGGCCGAACGGACCGGCGCCGATGATCAAGAGGTCGGTGCTCGGCATTCAGCCCCGCTCGACGGCGAGCGCGACCGCTTCGCCGCCGCCCAGGCAGAGCGACACGACTCCACGCGTCAGACCCCGATGCTCCAACGCATACAGGAGTGTGGTGAGCATGCGCGCGCCCGTGGCGCCCAATGGATGTCCGAGCGCGATGGCGCCGCCGTTGACGTTGACTTTGCTCCAGTCCCATCCTTCTGAACCGAGCGCCTGTCCATTCGCCAGCACCTGCGCCGCGAATGCCTCGTTCAGCTCGATGAGGTCGACGCTCGCCAGCGGCCAGCCCACTCGCTCGAGAACCTTCCTGATCGCTTCGGCGGGCGTCGCGAAGATGTGCTTGGGCGCCATCGCGAGTTGGGCGTAGCCGGCGACACGAGCGAGTGGAGTGACCCCCATCGCGTCGGCCTTGGTGCGGCTGGCCACGACGACCGCCGCGGCCGCGTCGTTGAGCCCCGGCGAATTGCCGGCGGTGACTCGGCCGTCGGGCCGGAACGCAGGCACCAGTCGCGCGAGCGCCTCCAGCGATGTGTCGCGTCTCGGCGGCTCGTCGTCGGTGACGCGACGGGTTGCGCCCTTGCCGACAGGCGCGTCGATCGGCACTATCTCGAGGCGGAACAGCCCGGCGTCCTGCGCGGCGACGGCCTTCTGGTGACTGCATAGCGCGTAACGATCCATGGCCTCGCGGGTCACGCCGAATTGGTCGGCAATGAACTCCGCCGCGTGGCCCATGGACCAATCCTCGAAGGCACACCACAGTCCGTCGACGATGAGCGAGTCGCGGAGCGTGGAGTGGCCGTAGCGCAGTTGGTGCGCACGGCCGTCGACCAGGTGTGGCGCACGGCTCATGCTCTCGACGCCGCCGCAGACGAACAGATGGCCGTCGCCGGCGCGGATCGCCTGGGCTGCGAGCATGACCGTCTTGATGCTCGCGCCGCACACCTTATTGATAGTGGACGCGCCGACGGTTTCGGGCACGCCGGCTCGGATGGCGCACTGCCGCGCGATATTCTGCCCAAGTCCGGCCGACACGACGTTGCCGATGAGGACTTCGTCGATCTCGGATCGATCGTAGACGCCTGCGCGCTCGAGTGCCGCGTCGATAGCCGCCGCTCCCAATTGCTGCGCCGGTACATCGGCCAGCGCTCCGCCGATTCGTCCGACCGGCGTACGCGCGGCGCCCAGAATGACGACATCATCAATATGCGACATTGATGGGTCCGTATTACGCCGGGGCGAACGGTACTGTCAAGGGTGCTACGGATCGCCACGGTGGCACCGGAATGGGCGTCACGTCGCGAACGCTTCACCGTCAGCACCATCACCCAGACGCTGTTCCCAGAGGTGTTATAGGCGGTAAGATCGAGGCGCCATGACACGTGGCGCGGCGGGATCGTTTGGCGCGCAGCTCAGGGCACTCCGTGAGACGGCGGGGTTCACGCAGGAGGAGCTTGCGACGATTGCGGGCCTGTCGGTCCATGCCATCAGCGCGCTCGAGCGTGGCGAACGACGTCGTCCGCAGGTTGACACCGTTCGAGCGCTCTCCGCCGCACTTGATCTGTCAGGTCCCATTCGTGACGCCCTCCTGGCGAGCGCGCGCGCCCCGGCGCAGGATGCGACGCCCGACCGGCGGAGCGGTACCTCGCTGCCGCTGCCGTTGACGGTTCTTCTCGGCCGCGACGTCGACGTACACACGCTCGGCCTCTGGCTCGCGGCGTCCGAAGTGCGTCTCGTTACGCTCACCGGGCCAGGTGGCGTCGGAAAGACTCGTCTTGCGCTGGAGATAGGGCGCGCGGTCTCGACAAAGGGGGGAACACGCGTCCTGTTTGTCGAGTTGGCTTCCGTCCGGAACCCCGCGTTCGTCGCGCCCGCAATTGCCGACGCGCTCGGCGTCCTGGATGCGACGGCACTCGACCTGCCGAGACGCGCGCGCGTCGCGTGCGACGGGACGCCCACACTCCTGGTACTCGACAACTTCGAGCAGGTGCTGGACGCGGCGCCGCTGGTCGCGGATCTGCTCGCGTCGGTCGCCTCGCTCCGGATACTTGCTACCAGCCGTGCACCGCTGCGCGTGCGAGGCGAGCGGGAATACGCGGTGGGACCGCTCGCGCTGGAGACGAATGTCGAGGCGACGCCGCTTGCCGAGCTGGCCCGATCTCCGGCCGTGCGACTGTTCGTCGAGCGAGTGTGCGACGTTCGACCTGACTTTCGGCTCACGTCGGGCAATGCCTCGACCGTGACGGCGATCTGTCGGCGTCTCGACGCCCTGCCGCTTGCCCTCGAGCTCGTGGCACCGTGGATGAAAGTGCTGACTCCCGAGGATCTGCTTCGGCGACTCGCGCAGGATGTGCTGTTTTCTCCCGTCGGCCCGAGGGATCTTCCCGAACGTCAGCGGACGATCAATGCGACGGTCGCCTGGAGCTATCAATTACTGGACCCGAGCGAACAATCTGTGTTCCGCCGCTTCGGCGCGCTACCAGGGCGATTCACGATCGAAGCAGCGGCGGCCGTTCTCGGCGGTCAGGACGGATCCACGGCCACCATTGATCCGATCGGGGCAGCGGCCAGTTTGATTGACAAGAGCCTTCTGCTCCGAACCGAGACCCCGGCGCCTGGTCGTCCGTTGTTCCAGATGCTCGAAACCGTGAGAGCGTATGCGGCGATCGAGCTCACCCAGGCGGGCGAACGTGACGATGCACTCGCGGGCCTGGCGCGGTATTGCGGCGACGAGGCCTCCCTCGCCGCTCGGGGACTGTTTGGTCCAGGGCAGGCGGAATGGCTGGATCGCGTACGTGATGATCTCGAAAGCTACCGTGGCGCGCTGACGTGGCTCATCGAGCGCGGTCGGCCAGCCGAAGCTGCCGACATCGCGTGGGGCCTGATGTACTTCTGGGTGATCCGGGGGCACGCGGTCGAAGGGCTTCAATGGTACGAACAGGTTCTGAGTCTGCCCGCGCTTCCGGCTGTTGCCGAGTCGAAAGCCCTGGTTGGCGCGGCCATGATGTGGTACTCGCTGGGGGAGCTCGCGCGCTCGCGCAGCGGGCTTAGCCGCGCGCTCGAGCTCGCCCGCGATGCCGGCGACGCCGAAATGGTCGCGCAGGCCGAGCATCTGCTTGGTCACGTTGAACATGCGTTTGGAAATGCAACCGCGGCTCGCACTCTGCTTGCCAGCAGCGTCGACGGGTTTCGCGCTCTGGGGATCACCTGGGGCGTCGGAAACTCGCTGAACGGGTTGGCGAAGGTCGCGTTGTTGGACGGCGATGCCGTCGAGGCGGAACGCCTCCTCGACGAGGCCGATGCAGTGCTTCGGCGCTCGGGTCCGTGGTTCCTGGCACTGGTGTCGTACCGTCGCGCCACCCTGGCAGTGCACCGCGGGAAACCGGATGAGGCGATCGCCTTGGCGCGCGAGAGTCTCACACTCTTCCGGCAGCTCAATGACAAGTTCGCGATCGTGTACGTGCTGGCTCCGCTCGCCGCGGCGGCGGCACTCAAAGGCAACGACCTCTGGACGGCACGGATCCTGGGGTTCCGGGACGGCGTCACCGAACGCACTGGTGCGACCGTCGCCGACAAGTGGGTGCACGCCCTTGGAGAGCAGGCCGAGCGCGACGTGCAGGCTCGCCTCGGTGCGGATCTATGGAGTCGGGCGTATGCCGCAGGACGCAGCACGTCGATCGATTCGTTGATGAAGGACATCGATGTGGCTGTGGGAAGCCGCATCGTACTGTAGGCGTTTCACGCGACTCATCGGACCACTGCATCATTCGGTCTCGACATCGCACGATTCTCGAAGACGCTGCGCGGAAGAGTCACTATTGCTTGCGCAGCGTCTTCACGTAGTGAATGAGGGTCCACACGTCATCTGCGCTGATGTCGCTCTTCATCGCCGGCATCTTTGGTTTGGCCCGCCCATTCCAGATCTTGTAAAACATCACGCCGTCCGGGTTCCGTGCCGTCGCCCGTCGATCGGTTAAATTGCCGGCCGGGTGATCGGGATCGGCGTCGGGGCCGTGTCCGGTGCCGTCCGCGCCATGGCACCGCTGACACTTCGATTTGTAGAGCCTCTGGCCTCTCTCCAGTGCAGCAGCATTGAGCGGCTCCGGATTCGATTCCGCCGATGCATGCGGTGGGATCGTCCACCCTTTCGAGTCGTCGGGCGCTTGTGTCGCGACCTTCGCGACTTCGACACCGACTGTCGGACAGAACATCAGCGCCGCGCAGAGCACCGCCCATGTTCGATTGCTCAGAGTCATTTCTCCTCCTGCACTAGGCGCGTGGCCTCGACCTGCGTCCAGTCACACAGCGTCGTGAGCTCTGTTGCTGACAGCCGCGCCGCCGGGTGCATCAGGCGGTACCGCCTTGGCGGCATCTTGCCGCTCGAGGCGAGCTGGCACATCTTGTCCAGCATGTCCGCGCGGTCGAACGGGTTGTATTGAGTCCACCGCGACAGATCGAGCTGCTCGCGGGCTTCCGTCACATCACGCTCGATGAGATGCGATGCGATCGGCAGGCCCGCGTACCACGGCCAAGTCGTCTCGTCCGAATGACAGTCGACGCACGCTCGCCGAAGCGTCGACATCACAGGCGTCGGTACGTGGATTCGCACGCCGAGCGAGTCGCCTGCGTCGGGGCCAGCGGCCCGCGGATTCGGGCGCGAGCGGGCTGCCGACGCGATTGCCACCATCACCAGAGCAGCCAACATCACAATCCGCGGTCGCATGGCGATTCCCTTACTGCGCCCGAGTCAACTGGCCACGTGCCACACCGTTCAGGTTCAGGGCGCCCGCGGCACCCGGATGGATGTGCGACGTGAACGTCGCTGACGTTGTTGAAGAGGGCGCGGTGACCGTGTCGCCCCCGCAGGCCGTGGCCAGCGAGGCGAGAAGTAACAACCCGGAAAGATGAATGAAAGGTTTCATGTCTCAGCTCTGTCGATGATTAGAAGAATTTCCGTCCGAGGTTGAATCCGAGAAACAGACTGTTGGCTGCGCCCCCGCGGGCGAGCTGGGCGAACGTCGTGGCAAACGTATTCGTGAACGTCATCGAGAACATGTGGGCGCCCACGCGCTTCTCGATGCTCACGCCGTATCCCGGCTGATCCGGGGCGTACCCCTGCACGCGAACGGCAACCTCCGCGGCGACATAGGTCGAGGATCCGAGTCGCACTCGCCCGCCCAGTCCCATGTAGGTGGTATTGCGTGGCGACTCCGTCGCACGCGCGGAGTCGTTGTGCGTCGCGCCGTCGTGGTCACGGACGATCGTGCCGAGCGACCGCGCGGTGTTGTGCACCCACATCGGCGTGACATAGCCCGCGAATCGTGTGCCGGCTTGCCGGGAAACGACCGCGCCGACCGCTGGCGCGTACCTCTCCTGGAAGTTGTCCGCACCCTCGATGGAGACGAGCGGCGAGACCGAGAGCGGAATCGAGTCGCGTTGCCGCAGGGCGTCGTATTTGCCATGCAGCTGAATGGTCTTGTCGAAACTCGATCGATAGAAGGCCGCCTGCGCGTGCTTCGCGACGGCGAACCGGTACTCGAACCCGATGATCGCGCCCTGATCGATTCCGAACAGATTGCTCGCCTGCT
>JBKPTT010000287.1:0-5696 GCA_046735635.1 Acidobacteriota bacterium
CGGCTCGGAGGATCAGGATGATCGTCATGCGGCGCGCATTCCTGGTTCTTGCAACCTTCCTCACCGTCGCATCGCCTGCGCCCGCCGGTCAGGACGCGAGCGTGCTGCACATAAAAGTCGTCTTGACCGACGCCGATCGCAAGCCGATGCCGGTGCCGGGGCATGCGCTGCTCATCAGCCACAATCCCGCGACCGCGGAACCGCAACGCGTCCTCACGAGACGCGACGGCTCCGCGGACGTGCCGCTCGGTCCAGGGAGTTACACGGTCGAATCGGACACGCCGGTTGTGTTCAACGGCAAGGCCTATGGATGGACGCAGATTGTGAACATCGCACCCGGCCACGACGCGGTGTTGGAGTTGACCGCCGACAACGCCGAGATCACGTCCGTAACGCCGGGCACGACGCCTGCGGCGGCCTCGCTCGAAACCGATGATTCGCTGCTCGCGGCGCGATGGCAGGCGGGCGTCCTGACGCTCTGGACTGCCACTGCCCGTGCATCGAGCGCCCTGATCGGCGCAGATGGCCTGGTGGTGACGAGCAGGAAGGTCGTCGGCACGGCAACGACGATCGAGGTGCAAGTCACGCCGGCCATCAAGGTCCCAGGCACTGTCATCGTGGCGGATGCGCCGCGGGACGTGGCCGTGCTCCGGATCGATCCGACGGTCGTCGCGTCGGTGCCGCCCGTGCCGCTCGTGTGCACGCCGGGTCACCAGCCGAAGGTCGCAAGCGGTCAGAAGATGTTCGGCATCGACGCGCCGCTCAATCGGCAGATGAGCACGATATCGGGAACGGCGAGCCGTGTCGCGGAGCACGACATCGAGTCCGACTTCTATGTATCCGCGGGCAGTGCGGGCGGCCCGGTCTTCACGGCGGACGGCGTGGTCGGCCTCATGTCTGTGGCCGATGACACCGCAGCGAACAGGCGTGGGAACACGCGAATCGTACCCGTCGAAGATGTCTGTGCGGTCGTTGCGATGGCGCGAGCGAAGTTACAGAACACGGCGCCGGCAACAGGCGCCGCACACCTTCCGGTCGAACCGGAGCAACCGTTTCCCATCGATGCGTTGAAGGAGGCGGTGCAACACCGCACCGGCAACTTGAGCCCGTATCAGGTGCCGGCCGCGGCGTTCGACGTTTTCTTGTTGACGCCGGTGCTGACCTACGGCGCTGAATATCAAGCGGAGCAGCGGAGCCGGACGGAACGCGGCGCCGCCACGCGTGAGACGTCCTTGGACTCGCCGTCGGCGCGCGCGCTCACTGATTTTGGCAACTGGTCGGACTACGTCGCCGGATTCCCGCCGGTGCTGCTCGTCCGTGTGACGCCGAAACTGGCGGAAAGCTTCTGGACGAAGGTCGCGCGAGGGGCGGCGCAGACGCAGGGCGTTTCGATTCCGCCGATCAAGCGATTCACCGCTGGCTTCTCGCGCATGCGCGCGTACTGCGGCGGCGCCGAAGTGACGCCGATTCATCCGTTCACAATCGAACGGCGCGTCTCAGAGAGCGACACGATCGAGGAAGGCCTGTACGTGTTCGATCCATCCGCGCTCGGTCCGTCCTGCGGTGGCGTCAAGCTGGTGCTGTTTTCGGAGAAAGAACCGGCGAAGGCCGACACGGTCATCGTCGATCCGACGGTGATTCAGCGGATTTGGGAGGACTTCGCGCCGTATCGCGCGCTGAAATAGCGGTCAATTCTTGCCGATCGCGCGTCTTTTCATGCGAGCTCCGACCGATGGCCATTGACACGATGAGATCCGCTGTAGCGGCGAAGCGCGAAGGCGGACGCAAGTTCCTGATCAAAACGACCAACTGACGCCCGCCGCGATGCGCCACATCGAAAGAAATCCCTCGCCGCTGCCCAGGGCTCCGTCTCCGCTGCTGTAGGACGTACGGATGAACCGCACATCGCCGCGGATGCCGAATCGACGAGAGATCGGCACCAGGATACCGGCGCCGGCGTCGAAGGCCGGCAGAGTGCTGTCGAAATCGAAGACGTGGCGTACGTCGGCGCTCGCGGCGCGCATCAGCCCGACGCCAATGACGGCGTAGGGCCGAACGCTGGAGAGCAGACGCCTTGGAATCATGAACACGGCGTTCACGCTCGCACCCATCACGCGGCTCGAGTCGACGAGTTCGTGGCCGGTAAAGAACGACGGCGCCCACATCCCCTCGGCCTCCACGCCCACAATGCCGTCGCCGCACCGCATGACGGAGACGGCATAGACCGTATGATGATGCCCTGCTGCCGCATCCACGTCGAAGAAGCCGGTCGCCCCACGGATGGTGGCACCGGCGAGCGGCGCGAGCAGCCACTCCGAAGCAGAGACGGTACGCGCCGGCACGGAGAGCGCGATGGCCAGGATGACGATGCGGCGAATATTCGTCATCGCACGAACACTTTCAGGAAGACGCGAGCAAATGGCGAGACGGTGACGTCGCCGGCGTCCAACGAGAACCGCTCGCTCAAACCAGCGCTGTTCGCGAGCAGCAGCAGTGTCAGCTGGCGCTCGGGCACCTTCAGGTACAGCGCCGAGTACTGCGGCCACAGCCCGTAATGCCACACGAGGCGTGTGCCGTTGTATTGCTGGACGAACCAGCCGAGGGCATACGGGAGCCGCTGCCCGGTCGTGCTCGATACGGCGTTCGTCCACGCGAGCTCCTGGGCGTCCGCCGACAGGAAGACGTGCGCGTCGATGGCCGCGTCGTATGAGGCAAGATCGACCACGCTGGACAGCAGACCCGCCGACGCGCTGATGTCTCGCGGCGGAAAGCTCGTGCGCGACACACCGGCCTTGCTGCTCGCGTACGGCGTCGCCAGCCGACGGAGCACCGACGCATAGCGAGCCAGCGTCGGCGAGTCAAATAGCGCCGCGAGGGTGTCCATTGGCTGGTCGAGATCGTGTCCTGGAACCGATCCGACCATCGCCGCGCGGTCGAGGATGTCGGTGGCCAGCACCTGCCGAAACGGCCGCCCGGCGCAGGCGCCGACAACGTTGGTCAGCGCTGCATATCGATTCCCATCGTAGCGATAGGCCGAACCTGGAACGCCTTGCGACGTGTGCGTCAGGACGTGACGGACGGTGGCGCCTGCTTCGGGAATCGCCGTCGTATAGCGGCTGATCGGCGTGTCGAGGTCGAGAGAGCCGCGCTCGACGCATTGCATGATCAACGTGGACGTGAACGTCTTCGTCAGCGACGCGATGTCATAGACCGTATCAGGTGTCGCGGGCACGCGAGCGTCGATGTCCTGAAAACCGAATCCTCGAAACCAGACAGGATGTCCTCCGTCAAGGATCGCCGCGGACAGGCCGGGCACCGACAGCTGCCGGCGCAGCGCTTCGACGTAGCGCTCGAAGATCCTCAAATCGGCGTCGAGATCTTGCGATTGGGCCGGCGGCGCAGGGCTGGCGATTACGGCCGATGCGAGCAGCGTAGCGATCGTCAGTACAGGTGCCGTATGAGACATTTGCATGCGCGACAGCAACCGCGATGCCATGGCTCCGCTGAGCGTGCAGCCTCGAAACGTCACCGGCTCGCTGCTTCGAGTCGAAGCCGGACGAAGAATGGCTCGAGCTAATACGGGCCGGTATTGCTGACGAAGGCGACCATGCGGCCGTCGGGCGACCACGACGGGACGTTGATCGTGCCCTGACCTCCGTAGACGTACGCGACAACCCTTGGTGTGCCGCCGTCGATCGGCATGACACGCAGGTATACGCGCTTGTAGTACGGATGATCGGCCGGATCGATTTCCTTCGGGAAGGAAATCATCATGATCGATTGACCATCCGGCGACAGATGCGGAAACCAGTTGTTGAAGCTGTCGTTGGTGACCTGTTCCTGATTCGAACCGTCCGGCGCCATGCGCCAGATCTGCATGAGACCGCTCCGCGATGAATTGAAATAGATGTACTTGCCGTCGCGCGTGTACTCCGGCCCGTCATCTACGCCGGGAGCGGTCGTCAGGCGCTTCTCCTGGCCGCTGCCGTCGGAGGCGATGAGATAGATGTCGAGATTCTGAGGCTGGCCCTGGCCTGGCGTGCGGCCGCCGGTGTACACGAGCGACTTGGCGTCGGACGACCAGCTGTGCATGTACGACGGGGCGAGGGTCGTGATTCGCTTCGGCGCGCCTCCTGCCACGGGGACCGTGTAGATCGTCGAGCCGACGCCCGCCAGGCTTTGATCGCTGATCGCCAGCGTCTTGCCGTCGGGCGAGAGCACGTGGTCGTTGTTGTTGCGGATGCGCTCACCGGTGTCGATCACCGTCGACTGACGCGTCGCGAGATCGAAGCGGCGCAGCCGCCCGCGCCAGTCAGCATCCGTGCCGCTGGTGTTGACGACGAGCGCGCCATCGCGCGTCCAGTTCGGGGCCTCGAACGGCTGCTGTGACGTCCACAGCGTCTGACGCTGGCCGGTCGTGACGTCGAGCACCTCGAGCACGCTGCCGATGTAGTCGCGATACGGCCGAAAATTATCCGCCGCCGGCCGGATGATGCGGACATTCGAGAAGATCGCGCGCTCGACGACCGCAGGATTGTGCGAGCACAGCGCCAGCCCGACGAACACCTCGTCGCCGAGTGCCAGATCGGCGACCTGTGACGTCGTGAACGGCTGGCCGAACTTCGCGACCGACATGACGTAGGTCGAGCCGCTTCGCTCGATTTGAACGACGTCCGCACCTTTGACGGATGACTCGATCTGTTCGGTGACACCGCCCTTCGTCTTGCGGAACTGCAGCGACGTCAGACCGTCGCCATGAATTACCGCGTCCGCGTAGGTCGAGTCCGCCTCCATCGTCGATCGGATGATGAGGCCGGCTTTGCGATGCGGATCGACGCCCGTGCCGACAAAGGCGATCTGGGCCTGGAGGATGAAGTCGCCCGAGAGCTTCCGCCACGCGAACTGGAACTCGTCCCGATTCGCCCACATGTTCGTGCCGCCGGCGCCGAGCGCGTAGGTTTGTGTGACGGGGTTGTAGGCCGTGGTCCCCGCCAGGGCCGGCGAGCCGACGTCGCCGCTATCCTGGAATTGGCCGATTGGCCCCTGCCCGCGTGCAGTCACGCCGGCCAGCGACAACACCACAGTCACGACGGCTGTGCGCAGGCGTGCCGACCTGCCGCCGCCCTTCCGTTCTTGAACTAACCGCATAGGGCGCGGATTGTAGCCTGTCGAACAGGTCGGCGTCGATGGAGAAACCTGTTCACCCTGATGTAGCCGCCGTTCGTCCGCGCGAATCCACTCTTCGTCGCAAGCCGTTTGTTCGCGCGAACGCGAGCCCCGACGATGTTCCGGTGGAGCATCGAATGAAGCCACACGCGATTTTGGTCGTGACGTCCCTGCTCTGTATTCTGTTGCTGACGCTTCACGTGACCGACGATATCGTCCGTGGGATATCGAAGGCCGAACCGTCGAACATCGCGCTGGTCGTCCTCGCGGTCTTCCTGTACGGCACGCTGGTGCTCGCCGAACGGCGCACGGGGCACGTGATCATGTTCCTGGTGGGATTGTTCGCGGCAGGCATGCCGGTCATTCACATGCGGAGCGTGCATTACCCCGAGATCGCCGCGTCCGCCGGCGGCTTCTTCTTCGTCTGGACACTCTGGGCGCTCGGCGCGCTCGGGGGCGTCACCATGATCCTCTCGGTGCGCGGACTGTGGAGCCTGCCATGGCGCAAGTCCCGGCAGTCCAACAAGCCG
>JBKPTT010000288.1:0-9789 GCA_046735635.1 Acidobacteriota bacterium
GTTCTGGGTTCGTCGTTCTGGGTTCGTCGTTCTGGGTTCGTCGTTCTGGGTTCGTCGTTCTGGGTTCGTCGTTCTCCGTAGTTTCGCGCAACCACTAACTCCAAACGCAAAAATTCCAACCAAAAACGTAAAACCCAAAACGCTAAACGGATCTCCTTCGAATCTTATACTCCCATCACCTTGACCACGACTCGCTTCTTCCGCTGACCGTCGAACTCCGCGTAAAAGACCTGCTCCCACGGGCCGAGGTCGAGCTTTCCCGCCGTGATCGGGAGCACGACCTGATGGCCCATGATTGTCCGCTTGAGATGTGCGTCGGCGTTGTCTTCACCCGTCTGATGATGCCTGTACGGCAGCCCGGCAGGCGCGAGCTTCTCGAGCCAGACCTGGAAGTCCTCGATGAGCCCGTCTTCCCAGTCGTTGACATACACGCCTGCCGTGATGTGCATGGCGGAGACAAGCACCATCCCTTCGTTGACGCCGCTCTTCTTCACGATCGCCGCGACGTCGTCGGTAATCCGGATGAATTCCTGGCGCCTTTTCGTGTTGAACCAGAGATAGTCAGTATGAACGTTCATCACTGATCCGCTGAACGGCCGACGGCAGCCCGTGGAGAGGCGAAGATACGAAGACAAACTAGTGTTCGTTCATCGTAGATCGACTAGCCGAGCGGCAACGACGCCTCGGCGTTGAAATCGAGCGTTCCCGCCCCTCTCGCGCGCAGCCGCCGCAGTGCCGCGGCGCCGATCATCGCGGCGTTGTCGGTCGAGAGCGACAGCGGTGGAATGAACACGGGAATCCCGTGCTTCTCTCCGCGCGCCTGGACGTCTCTCCGAAGCCGGCTGTTCGCAGAGACGCCCCCGGCAATGCCGACGCTGCGCGCGCCGAGCCATCCGGCGGCTTCGAAGGTGCGATCGAGCAGCGCCGTGACCACGACTCGTTGGAAGCTCGCGGCGATGTCAGCAACCTCCGACACGGCAAGTGCGGTGCCCGCTCCGTCGGACGCCCCTGCTTTGACGTGACGGACATCGGCAGTGTCCGTCGTGCGCTCGCGCACGAGCCGCAGCACGGCTGTTTTCAGTCCGCTGAAGCTGAAATCCACGCGGCGCGCGATGTCGGAGGGAAGGAAACCGTCGGCGGTCGCACGCGGCGCGTTCCGATCCGCATGCGTCAAACGTGCGGACGGAAAATCGAACGCGCGATCGTTTCCGCTTTGGGCCGCGCGATCGATCGCCGGCCCGCCGGGGTACCCGAGTCCGAGAAGCTTCGCGACCTTGTCGTAGGCCTCTCCGGCGGCATCGTCGCGCGTTCGGCCGATCAACCGGTAGTTGCCGGGACGATCGATGAAGTACAGGCTGGTGTGTCCGCCGGACACGACGAGCGTCGCGTTCGGCAGCGGCATCTCGCCATGTGCCAGCGTCAGCGATTCGATGTGCCCCGCCAGGTGGTGAACGGGGACGACCTGGAGACCGCGCGCCCAACCGAGCGCCTTCGCGAACGCTACGCCGACGAGCAGCGAGCCGACGAGCCCGGGGCCCTGCGTGACACCAACCGCTTCGATATCTTCGATGCTCACGCCCGATTGGGCGAGCGCTGCCTCATACACGCCGCAGATATCCCGCACGTGCTGCCGCGACGCGAGCTCCGGAACGACGCCGCCCCACTCGCGGTGCACCGCCGTCTGCGACGCGACGACGTTCGATCGCAGCTGCCATGGACGCGATGGATCGCCGGTCTCGGCGACGACGGCCGCCGCCGTCTCGTCGCAGGATGTCTCGATCGCGAGCAGGTTCATCGTGTGGCCGCGGCAGTCCCTTCGAGAGCTTTCCTCAGCGAGTCGGTGTACGGCTCGGTGAAGATGCCCCGCTCGGTGATGATTCCCGTGATGTACCGGTGGGGAGTGATGTCGAACGCCGGATTCCGGATTTTCGCACCGACCGGCGTCAATCGCGCGGCCCCGAGATGCGTGACCTCGCGTTGATCGCGCTCCTCGATCGGGATGTGCTCCCCGTCTGGAGTGGCGAGGTCGATCGTCGAGAGCGGCGCCGCGACGTAAAATGGAATCTTGTGCTCGTGCGCCAGAACGGCCACGGTGTAGGTCCCGATCTTATTTGCCGTGTCGCCGTTCGCGGCGATGCGGTCGGCTCCCACGACGACGAGGTCGATCTCTCCCGCGCGCATGAGCGGCCCGGCCATGCTCTCGGTGATCACGGTCGTATCGATCGCGTCGCGGATCAGCTCCCATGCCGTCAGCCGCGCGCCCTGCATGAACGGGCGCGTCTCGTCGGCAATCACCGAAATCTTCTTGCCCTGCTCGACGGCCGCGCGGATGACGCCAAGCGCCGAACCGTAGCCGGCCGTGGCGAGCGCACCGGCGTTGCAGTGCGTGAGCACGCGCGCGCCGTCCGGCACGACCTCGGCGCCCGCCCCGCCCATGAGGCGGCAGTTCGCGACGTCCTCGTCGTGGATCGCCCGCGCTTCGCGTTCGAGGCGATCCGCAATCTCCTCGGGCGACTCCCCGGCCTGCGCTCCCTGCGCGAAGGCGCCCTTCATTCGATCAATGGCCCAGAACAGATTCACCGCGGTCGGACGCGTACTCGCCATCATGTCGCAGTTCTTCTGGAACTCCACGGCGAACTGCCGAGTGCCCTTGGCAGTACTTCGCCGCATCGCGAGCGCCAGTCCCATGGCTGCGGCCACTCCGATTGCCGGCGCGCCGCGAATCACCATCGTACGAATCGCGCGCGCGACCTCCTGTGCCGTCCGGCAGCGCACGTAAATCTCCTGCCCCGGCAGCTTGCGCTGATCGACCATGACAATCGTGTCGCCCTGCCAGTCAATTGTCGGAAGCACAGGTGTTCTCCTGAATTGCTGATTTTTGATTGCTGATTGCTGATTGAAAATCCGTCATTCCCTCAATAAATCAGCAATCAGCATTCGACAATCAGCAATTCTCTTTCAACAGTCGTCGGCTCCTGAATTGCTGATTTTTGATTGCTGATTGCTGATTGAAAATCCGTCAATCCCTCAATAAATCAGCAATCAGCATTCGACAATCAGCAATTCTCTTTCAACAGTCGTCGGTCGAACGGCATCGGCAAGAGCGCCGACAGCCTCATGCGCCCTGTCGGGCCGTCCAGATTGCCCAGAATGATATCGATGTCGCCGCAGTACTCCCAGAGGAGCTGGCGGCAGGGGCCGCATGGCGGCGTCGGCGATTCGGTGTCGGCCACCACAGCAACACGCCTGAAAATCGTGTGCCCATCCGACAGCGCCTTGACCAGCGCGACGCGCTCGGCGCACAGCGTCAACCCGTAGGTCGCGTTCTCGATGTTGCAGCCGCCGATGATTCGGCCATCGGCGGTCTCGAGCGCCGCGCCCACCAGGAAATGCGAGTAGTGCGCCTGCGCGCGGCTGCGTGCCTCGATCGCCGCCGCCAGCAACGCGTGTTCAGCTTCGCTGCTCGACTCAGAGGCCTCGTTCATCGTTACCGCCTCCCATCCCGCTTCGGTGCGTCGATCCTCTCCCGATCGCTGCTCGGCGAGTCGACGTTCGACGCCGGAGCGCCTCTCCTCGGGAGGCGACTCCTTCCTGCTGCGTCGCTCGGCGCCAGTGCGCCGGCGGGTCTGACGACGCTCACGTTTCGAGCGCCGGTCGCCGCCGGACCATCCGCGCCGGTCAGAGTCGCTCAATGATCCCTTCCAGGAGCGACGAGAACTCCGCACGCACGCGGCGCGCCACCTCCATCACCTCGTCGTGCACCAACGGCTTCGGCAGCACGCCCGCCGCGGGGTTGGTGATGCACGAAATCCCCAGGACTTCCATGCCCATATGACGGGCGACAATCGTCTCGGGGACCGTCGACATGCCAACCGCGTCCGCGCCGATCGTGCGTAGATACCGGATCTCGGCGGGTGTCTCATAGCTGGGTCCGTGAACCGCAACGTAGATGCCGTGGGCCACCGCGACGCCGCGGGCCACAGCCGCGGCGTCCGCCACCTCGCGCAGCCGTCTGGAGTAGGCTTCGGTCATGTCGGGAAAACGAGGACCGAAGCGCTCCTCGTTGTGTCCCACGAGAGGATTGGTGCCCATCAGGTTGATGTGATCGTCAATCACCATCAGCGTGCCCGGCCTGAAGCTCAGATTGATCCCGCCGGCCGCGTTGGTCAGGATCAGCGTCTTCACGCCGAGCAGCCCGAGGACCCGGATGGCGAACGTCGCCCCCTGCATCGAGTGGCCCTCGTAGAAGTGGGCGCGCCCCGACTGGGCCGCGACGCGCTTGGTCCCGAGAGCCCCAATCACGAGCTGGCCGGCGTGGCCAACGACAGCCGATGCAGGCCAGTGGGGAATCCGGCCGTACGGAGTCGCGGTGCTGTGGAGAAGCGCCGACGTGAAATCTCCCAGGCCTGAACCGAGCACGACGCCGACGTCCGGCGTTTTTACCGAGCTCCGCAGCCCTTCGGCCGCTTCTCGCACCTGGTCGTAGTACGCGGTCACAGCAGAAACCCGGCTATCGATGCTGTGATGAAGTTTGCCAGAGTTCCCGCGAGCATGGCCCGCAGCCCGAGACGCGCGAGATCGTGCCGCCGGTTCGGCGCCAGCGCCCCGATCCCGCCAATCTGGATTCCAATCGAGCTGAAGTTCGCAAAGCCGCACAGCGCGAATGTAGCAATCGTAAATGACTTGGGATCGAGCGACGCTCTCATGGGACCGAGCTGCGAATATGCAATGAATTCATTGAGCGCCATTCGGGTGCCGAGCAGATTCCCGATGACGGGGGCGTCGCGCCACGGCACGCCCATGCTCCACGCCACAGGCGCGAACACCCAGCCAAAAATCTGTTGCAGACTCAGGCCGACCAGACCCAGCAGCGCATTGACGAGCGCGACCAGCGCCAGAAACGAAATCAGCATGGCGCCCACATTGAGCGCGAGCGCCAAGCCTTCGCTCGTCCCCCTTCCCGCCGCGTCAATGACGTTGACATCGGTGCGCTCTACCGCCAGCCGAACGCGCCCCATCGTCTCGGGCACTTCGGTCTCGGGCACGAAGACCTTGGCCATCATCAGCGTGCCTGGCGCCGTCATGATCACAGCCGTCAGCAGGTGTTTTGCCTCGATGCCGAATAGAACATAGGCGGCCATGATTCCGCCGGAGATATGCGCCATCCCTGACGTCATGACAGTCATCAGCTCGGATTCCGTCATGCGGGGCAAGTACGGACGGATCGTCAGAGGTGCCTCTGTCTGCCCCATGAAGATGCTGGCGGCGACGTTCACTGATTCCGCTCCCGACGTCTTCATCAGCCGATGCATGAGGACGGCGAACGCGCGCACGACGAGCTGCATGATCCCGAAGTAATAGAGCACCGCAAACAGCGCCGCGATGAAGATGATCGTGGGCAGCACCTGGAACGCAAACACGACGCCCCACTTGGCGCCTTCCTCTCCGAGCACCGTCGTCATCACGCGCGGCCAGACCGTCTTGTCCCCAAGCGCACCGAAGACGAGGCTGGAGCCGGCAAACGAGAACTCCAGCAGGTGATTGATGACTCCGCCCAGCGCCTGAAACACGCGCTGGCCGATCGTTGTCTTCAGCACGATCAACGCAAAGAGGAACTGGAGCGACAGACCCCAGGCGACGGTACGCCGATCGATCGCCCTTCGATTGGTCGAGGCTGCGTAAGCGATCGTGATGATGACGATCAAGCCCACGAACGGCTGGATGCGTGGGACTGCGTAGCGGGCTGCGAGCGCGATCGCAGCGGCGGCAACGGCGGCGCCCCCGATGAAGACCAGATCTCTCATCTCGTAGGGCGCACGAGGCGGCGGCACGTGAAGCGCGTCGGTCGGGTCGGCAGCAGTCATTCGTCTCTCCGCTCAGGCAATCCGCTCGATCACCAGCGGTCGTGGTTCCGGCGCATCGTTGATCGCGATTGCCTGTCGCAGCAGCGCGACCGCGTCCTCGAGGCCACGCCCGTCGCGGTGGTGCACACGGAGCACCGGCTCGCCGCTCCTGACCGTCGCGCCGACTGGTGCGACGATCTCGATTCCCACGCCCGCATCGATCTGGTCGTCGAGTGTCGCCCGCCCGGCGCCGAGCGCGACGGCCGCACGCCCCACGAGTTCCGCCTGGAGCGCTGAAACATGGCCGGTGCGCGCGGCGCCGACGTCGAGCCGGCCATGCGCCGCGGGCAGCCGGCCGTAATCGTCGAGCGCGCGAGGATCGCCGCCCTGATGCTCCACGATGGCCCGAAGCTTCTCCAGCCCCGCGCCCGAGGCAATCGCCGCGCGGATGCGCTGCTCGGCGCGACGTTCGTCGCTCTCGATACGCGCCGCGATCAACATTCGCGCGGCCAGCAGGACCGACAGCGACTCGAGATCCGCCGGACCATTGCCTTTCAGCGTCTCGATCGACTCGATGACCTCGAGGCTGTTGCCGACCATGCGGCCGAGCGGCGCGTCCATCGCAGTAATCAGCGCTTCGGTCTGCAGGCCCGACGCGTTGCCGATGTCGACCAGCGCGCGCGCGAGGCGCCGCGAGTCCTCGAGCGTCTTCATGAACGCGCCGGCGCCCGTCTTGACGTCGAGCACCAGGCCGCCGATGCCTTCCGCGATTTTCTTGCTCATGATCGACGCGCAGATGAGCGGGATGCTCTCCACGGTGCCGGTCACATCTCGAAGCGCATACAGCTTCTTGTCCGCGGGAGCGATCTCCGAGGTCTGACCCAACATCGCGCAGCCCACGCGACGCAGCGCGACCCGCAGCTCGTCGAGGGAGAGTCCCGTCCTGAACCCCGGAATCGACTCGAGTTTGTCGAGGGTGCCGCCGGTGTGCCCGAGGCCGCGTCCCGACATCATCGGAACGTATCCGCCACAGGCGGCGACAAGCGGCGCCAGAATGAGCGACGTCTTGTCGCCGACGCCGCCGGTGCTGTGCTTGTCGACGGGCACGCCGTCGATCTCCGGGTAGGTCATCCGCGTGCCGGACCGCACCATCGCGTCGGACAACCACGCCGTCTCGGCGGCGCTCATGCCCCGCAGCACGATCGCCATGAGCAACGCCGAAGCCTGATAGTCGGGGAAGGTACCAGCCGTCACGCCGGTTACGAAATGATCGATCTCGGCCTGGCTGAGCGCACTCCCATCGCGCTTTTTCCGAATGAGATCGACGGCGAGCATCAAGGAACTGAAGGAGGAGCCCCGTCAGGGGCTAAGGCTGGACTCTACTATAGATTACGGCCGCGCGACAAAAACCTACGTCAGCGCGCGGCCGTCCGAGCCGAATCGAGCATCATCGCTTGCTTCTTGAGCGCACGCCAAACGGCCGACGCGCTGACGCCGAGGAACATCGCTGCGACTCGCAAGCTGGTCGGCCGACCTGCGGCGTCGAGCAGGTTCGCCTCGCCCAGTCGACTCCGGAGAGTGGCCGCATCGACAACGCTGCGGCGACCCCGGCCTGGAGCATCATGCTGTAACGTTGCCACTCCGTCACGCAAGGTACGTGCGATCCACAGTCTGACCGTCGCAACTGACACTCGACACTGCTCAGCAATCTGCTGATCTGTGAACCCATCCAGCGCAAGAAGCAACATCCGGCTGCGACGCACCAATCGCTGCGGGGAGGTCGGAGCCCTCACCCAACGTTCCAGGGTACGACGGTCCTCGTCCTGTAGAGTCATATCTGCGCACTTTTGAAATCGACGATGAATAAGTCTTCCATAGGAGAAACTTTTGTCACCTTCATGTTGACTTCGGATACTTCTTTCCCCAAAGACGTGTGCGGTTCCAGAGCTGGGTAAGCCACACAGCCTCAACCAAATACAAAAACGTTACGTTGTCAGATTTGACTGACAGACCCAGTCGGCTGGAAACGCTAGCACATCCTGGACCAAAGGGTTGGGTCCAGAGAAAAGGCGCTAAACCGTTGAGCGCTATAGATTACAATGTGTTGTTCCCTGGCCAGTCCGACATGCCCGAAACCAGAACCCAGGGGGATGACCCGCGTCCGACGGGCCTGAGACCGCCTGCGCTCCCGCCCGAGCTGAGCGCGACGTTCGCGGAATTCGCCCGTGCGTGCAAGGCCGCTGCGCGTGCGGTGGCGTTGTATCCCGGCAC
The DNA here is from genome assembly GCA_046735635.1 of Acidobacteriota bacterium. GTDB lineage: Bacteria > Acidobacteriota > Vicinamibacteria > Vicinamibacterales > 2-12-FULL-66-21 > JALZOC01. Next base: position 8,115 of record JBKPTT010000288.1, read on the forward strand.
CCATCCCGCTATTGGGGCTTCTCTCGCCCGTCTCGAGCAGGCAACCGCGCGCCTTGCTGATAAGGGGCCATTTCAACTGCAGGTACGCGGCGGTTCCCTGCTCCTCGGCGGCGCCATCTGCGTGCGGCCCGATCCGGCGATTGGAGAACTGGCCGAAGTGCTGAGTCGCCACACCATCGGCAGGTTGACGGTGAACGCCGCGGCGGATTCCGAGTCGTGGCGGACCCTCCTCGTGCTGCTCTCCCGCTCCCCCGAGGAAGTGCGGGCCGATGGCGGGATCGGCCACCTCTGGAAAACGGCCGGCGGCCCGAGCCTCGACATCGTCGAGATCGACTATGCGGAGGTGCTCCGCGAAAAAGAAGGCGAGGCAGCGACGATCGAACAAGTAATCGCGGCTGCCCTCGCCGGACCGCAACTCCAGCTCGACGACGAGACGTTCGAAGCGCTGCTGCGGATCGTGAACGACCCCGAAAAACTGCAGCAGCTTCTCACCCAGCTCGAGGCGGCGGCAGCAAAGGAGGGCGAGGACGCCAAGACGGCGGCGATGCTGTCGCTCCTGCGTGGCCTTTCGGAGTATGTCGCGCGGGCCGCGCCCGATCAGCTGGACCACGTGTTCAAGCAGGTGGCGCGTGCCGCCGGCGGATTCTCCGCGGACATGATGGCCGGTCTGCTGGAAAAGGCGACAAGCCCCGACGCGGTCGCAGGAAGCACCAATGTGGTACGTGCGATGACCGAGCGGATGAACGACGCGTCCATTGCAGGATTCGTCGCAGCCTCCGTCGTTGCCGAAAAGGGCTCAACCGACCGGCTGGCAACGGCGTTTCAGGCGCTCGTTCCGCAACGCGATCGGCAGCGTCAGCTGCTCGCGCTTGCCAAGCAGCACGTCGAGGCGTCCGAGATCGCCGACACGAGCTCGTTTTCCGACTTGTGGCAACGCGTCGAGACGATGCTGACGTCCTATTCAGACGAGGATTACGTGTCGAGCGCGTACGGCCGCGAGCTGACCAACGCGCGCGTCCGCGCCGTCGACGTCGAGCGCGTCAGCGACGACCCTCCCGACCGGATCGCGGCCTGGGTCGCGACGGTGAACGATGCGGCCCTTCACGCGCTCGATCAGCACTTGCTGCTCGACCTGCTCGTCATCGAAGCCGATCCGCTGCGCTGGCGCGACGTCGCACAGACAGTGATCGCACACGCCGATGATCTGGTGCGGGTCGGCCAGATCGGCCGCGCCTTACTGCTGGCCGACGGCGTCCTGGTCCAGGGAAGCGTCGACGAGGAGCGCAAACCGCACGCACGCGCGGCGCTGGAACAGCTCGGACGCGGATCGATCATGAAGCACGTGGCCGCTCACCTGCGGGGAGCGGACGAAGAGGCGGTCGCCCGGTTTCAACGCCTCGTGCTCGCGATGGGGACCGCGGTGATCGCTCCGCTCGCTGAAGTCCTCTCGGCCGAGCACGACGCGCGCTCGCGGCGGCGTCTGCGCGACGTCCTCGTCGCCTTCGGCGCGCAGGGACGCGAGTCGGTACAGAAGCTCATGAACGCTCCGAACTGGGAAGTGCGCCGCACCGCCGCGTTCCTCCTGCGTGAGTTCGGCGGCTCCGAAGGACTGAAGGAACTGATCCCGCTGCTCGCCGACAGCGAGCCGCTCGTGCAGCGTGAAGCGGTCCAGGGG